>CAJXJE010000052.1 GCA_913054215.1 uncultured Candidatus Peregrinibacteria bacterium
TGGCGATGGTTTTACTTTCCTCAGTCTCCAAGTCTCCAAGTCTTAGCATATCCATACAACCGATAACACGTGCTCCCATACAGACAACATCGCGCACCGTTCCACCAATTCCCGTAGCAGCTCCCTCAAACGGTACGATCTGGCTCGGATGATTATGGGATTCATGGGTCACGACAAACCCCCAGCGTTTTCCTTTAGGGCCATCGGTGATGGCGACGATGCCACTGTCTTCGACAGGTCCGAGGATAATGTGCTTTGAATCGGTGACAAAGTTTTTTAAAAACCTGCGAGAGGATTTGTAACTACAGTGTTCACTTCCTTGTATGCCCCAGATCACCGCTTCGGTGAGTGTTGGGTCTCTTCCCAGCAGATCTACAATTTTTTTCGCTTCATCAACCGTGAGCGCTATGTTGTATTCTTTCAGAATTCCCAAGAGCTCTTCGTCACTCACAGTCGAGAACGGGAGCGATGATGCTGCGGAGTAGGATGTGTTCACGCTTCAATTATGCAGCAAGTTCTTGATATTGAGAATCAAGATTGTGATATTCTTTGATTGATGAGAGCGCGAGAGCTTTTTGCTGGCTTTTCCCAGAACCGTATCCTCGGAGGGGCTGCGGTACTCGCCTGTATGCAGCTAGGGGCTTCTATCATGGGACTAATCCGTGACAGAACACTCGCAGCGACGTTTCCAGGGCTTGATACGGTTGATGTCTACATCGCCTCTTTTCGACCATCAGATCTCTGTTTTCAGATGGTGATCATGGCGGGGTTCTCGGTTGCGCTTGTGCCGATGCTTGCGAGTTATCATGCGGAAAAAAAGGGAAAAGAAATGCATGAGCTACTCAATTCGGTTGTCACTCTTGCAGCGGTGGTCTTTGGCATCGTGGCCATAGTGCTTAGCGTCTTCATGGATCAAATCGCTCCCTATCTCGTAGGGTTTACGGGAGCTTCTTTAGATCTCTACATAGACTTTGCACGACTCGCGCTTATCACGAACTTCCTCTTTGTCTTTGGAAACGCCTTTGGTCAGTACTTGATTACTGTGCAGAAGTATTGGATCTACGGAATCACCCCAATGCTCTACACACTCGGAACAATTCTAGGAACGGTCTACCTCACGCCAATGTATGGAGCGTACGGTCCGATGTATGGAACACTTGGAGGCGCTGTTATATATGTAGTAATTCGATTCTTTGCCATTGCTAGAAGTGGCTCTTTTCAACATTTCAAATTTTCAACATTTCAAATTTTTCATCCAGACCTTCCTGAGCTTCTCCACCTGATGTGGCCACGCATGGCTGCCCTCGGGGCGCTTCAGGCACAACTTCTTCTGTTTGATAAAGTGGCATCAGGCCTTGATGCAGGATCCGTTACTATCAATGCTTACGCCAGAAACTTCCAAGCCGTCGCCGTTGGAGTTGCAGGTATTGCCCTTGCACAGTCTGCATTTTCTTTACTCTCTCAGGCGGCATCCAAAAAAGAGAAGAAGCGTTACTACATCTATCTTCGCAAAGGCATCATCACATTACTCGTACTTACAATCCCTGGAGCGATAGCTCTCGTCATGCTCGCTCCCGTGGCTGCGAGTCTCGTCAGTTTGACCCATGTCCTTCCGGTCTTTTCACTGTGCCTGTTGTTTTACAGTATTTCGATTCCGTTTGAAAGTATCAACCACCTTTTGCTACGTGCGTTTTATGCCACAAAGCATACGGTCACCCCTGCAATCTTTAGTGTGATCAATGGCCTAAGTGCGATTGCTGTTGCATGGTACCTCGCTCCAAAGTTTGGTATCTACAGTTTAGGATTAGGATTTGCTGTGGGCCAAGTTATTCAGATGATCGGTTTGAGCGTGATGTTACCAAGAAGAGTCCGGTCGGTTATGAAAACATAAACTGTTGTCGAAAATTACAACAGTTTAGTCTTTAATCTCGAATGACTCAGTATTTTGGACAGGAGCCTCTGTTATATGTACTGAGGTCACTTCTGCAGTATATGGTCCTTCGTGACACCACTCCACAAACTTTTCCATCGCATCCTCTTCGCCTTCTGCAAAAATTTTGATGCTGTCGTGCCTATTTCTATAGTTTTGTACCCAGCCTTTTATCCCTAGTTCATCTGCCTTGTCTTTTGTAGACACCCTAAAAAAAACGCCTTGGACAATGCCGTTCACGCGAATTTTTTTCGATATCATGAAGTATCCATTGTATTACTTTTTCTTCGCCTGCGTAAAGTCGAGTTCTACAGGAGTTTCTCGGTCGAAGATCAACACATTCACAGAGATCTTTCCTTTGTTAATATCAACGCCGTCTACTGAACCTTCGTAGTTTTTGAATGGTCCGTCGATAATGACCACAAGGTCACCCACTTGGAAGTCGGACTTGAACTTCGCTTCTTGTTCGGTGACTCTTCGTTCAATAACACCGAACTCTTCTGGGGTAACAGGAACTGGAATGTTTCCAGAACCTACAAACCCTGTGACATTTGGAGTGTTTCGTACCAAGTACCAACTTTCGTCGGTCACGATCATGTCGACAAGAACGTATCCTGGGAAGAGTTTCTTTTCTTCCTCGATCGGCTCTCCTTTGCGAAAAGTGAGTTGCTTTTCTTTTGGGACTCGCACATCGAAGATGTAGTCGCCCATACCAAAGCTTTCGATGCGTTGCTCTAAAGCTTCTGTTACTGCATCCTCATATCCTGAATACGTGTGGACAACGTACCAATTTCTTCCAGCGGATGGGTCTTGTTTTCCCATGGTTTAGTAGGTGAGTGAGAGAAGAACTTTTACAAGCTGGCTTAAGGCATAGTCGATTGCTCCAAAGGAGATCGCGACAGCAGTTGTAAACCCAATAGTAATGATAGAGAGACGCACTGCCTGCTGGCGGGTAGGCCAGCGAACATGACGTAATTCAGAGATTGCTTCGGTGATATACGTTCCCATACGTGTTGTTTTCCTTAATAAAAAACCCCTCAAAGGGGTGTATGTGTACAGTATACACCTCAGAGTGCTCGTTGCAAGGATTTATACTTACAAAGAGTAATCAGGATGCACAAGATGCAAAAGAGTCAAAGGATTGAACTCTATCTTATCCTGTGACTCGTGTGACTCCTGTGCATCTTTTTTACTCTTTTCATAAGTCATAGACCGGTACTTCCAGCGATTGAATTTTGCTGATAGGTAGGGCAATCAGCCATACGCGCCCCAAAATGCTGTCTTCGAGCACATAGGGGATCGCTTCACCGGAACCATTTCGGAAACTGCGACTGTCCACGCTTCCTTGGCGGTTATCACCAAGGAGAAAATAGCGTCCTTCCGGTACCTGGTAGGAGATACGATCTCTGTTTCCTGAACTTGGAGGGGCTTGGAATGTCCGTCCTTCATTTTTGCTATTTAAGTAGGATTCATCGATAACTGAGAGCGTGTCGGATCCTTTTGGCTCAATGGATATGATTCCGTCTTCGATGACAATGCGGTCCCCAGGGACACCGATCACACGTTTTACGTAAGGCCTCTTTGGATCATTGGGTGGACGAAAAACGACAACGTCACCTCTGCCGGGAGAGCCTGTGTGGTACGCCAGCTTATTAATAATGATGTACTGCTTGTGTTCGAGTGTAGAGAGCATGGAGTTTCCCTCTACTTGAAAGGGCGAAATGAGGAATGTACGAATAATAGCAACTACACCCACGATTATGACGATGTTGAGTAAAACATCGAACAAGTGGAACCAAAGGCCGTGTTGCTTGGCAGGTTTCATGGAACGCAGTATAGGGTGAAAGTTCCCAATTTTCCAATTTCCCCTATACTCAGAGCGTGCTTATAGGTCAAAAGCATTTCCACCGGCATGTTGATGATGATGAAGAGATTATCATGGTGGTGCACAAGCACTGGTTGCTCGGTTTTAAATATTTATTTTGGCCAATAGTGGCATTTGTGTGTGCATGGTTACTCTTTCTGTTTGCTCCCTACAGATTCATCTTTTATATTGCGGCACTATCGAGTGTTGCTACGTTGGTGTGGGGACTTCGTAGTTTTTATGATTACTATCTTGATGCGTGGATTATTACTGATCAAGGAATTATCGATGTGGAATGGCATGGTTGGTTTCATAGGCAGTCCACTCGTGTGCTCTTTAGCGATATTCAAGGAGTAACCTATGAGATTCAGGGGGTACTCGGGACCATGATGCGTTTCGGGTCGATTTCTATAGAAAAAATATCAACCGGTAGTGTTTTATCTATGGATAGTGTCAAAAGCCCTCGTGGCGTAGAAGCTGTAATTTTACAGACTATGGAAGGATACTTACATGGCAAAAATCTTACGGATGCCAAGCATGTTCAAGATATTCTTTCCCAACTTGTTGCGAGAGAAGTGAACTTAGAACAGTTCGAAGACGATGATGAAGAATATGAAGACGATGAAGACTAGATTGCTCTATGGAATATCTGATTGCTGCCATCGCGCTTGGACTTGTCGGCCTTTTCTTTACTCTTTCTAGAAAGAAGAAGATTCCGCTCTCTGCCAAGCCTCGCATTCGAAAACTTGCTTCACACATTGATACTGTTTCAGATCCTTCAGCGAAGGTACTGGAAGCGGACAAAGTATTGCATGAAGCATTTAAGGCACTGGGATCCAAAGGATCGATGGGGGACTTACTCAAACGGTTTGGCTCAAAGCTCCCCAACGAGCAAGCTGTGTGGAATGCCCATAAGCTTCGTAATCGTATAGCGCATGAACCGATGATGAGTGTGAGTACCCAGGATGCAGAAGTGGCAGTTGCTGCATTGCTGAAAGCAGTTTATTCTCTGCTGTAATGAAACCCACTCTAGTGATCTTCCGCATCGGCAACCCCGGTAGTCCGTATGAACGTACAAGGCACAACGTAGGATTTATTGCTATTGATGCGTTGAGTAGCGAGTTTGGAGAAGGCGACTGGCAAGACAAGCAGAAGTTTGATGCTTATATTCAAGAGGCACGTGTTGGCGTTGTACCGGTTCTTCTCGTGAAACCCAAAACGTATATGAATCTTTCTGGCGATTGTGTCCGTAAAGTTGTTGAGTTTTATAAGCTCGACCCTGCAGCACAAATTATTGTGTTATCTGACGATATTGATATTCCTCTCGGTGAGCTTCGTTTGCGTAAGAAAGGCGGACCCGGTACGCACAATGGATTGAAGTCTATCGTTAATATTTACGGTGAAGACTTTACACGTATTCGCATAGGACTTGGAGACCCACCTCCGGGGTCAGATTTAAGTAATTGGGTCTTGAGTGCAATGGCCGCCGAAGAAAAAGAAGTATTCAGCAAAAGTTTTGAGAAGCTTCCAGCTATGATTCAGGATTTTGTGATTTAAAAAACCCCGCGGTGTACGCAGGGCTTTTATTAGAGGTTTTTTTTGCTTAGAACAGGAACTTTCGTCCGAACATTCCACCTATTCCAAGACCAGTTAGCATTGTTGTTATCCAGATCATCAGTGGCAGGTTGGTTGGTGCTGCATTTTCTTCACTTCCGATCACGCCACTGAGTGTCGTAGTAGTGTCGACGCGCTGCTGTGGTCGAATAGCTACGAGACGTGAAGTTTCAGATCCAGTCTTTGTACCACTATCTTCGTAGGTTGAGAGGTATTCATTGGACTTTGTAAGACTCTTGATGAATCCTCCAAGACCTGTTTGTGGCGCTACAGGAACGACGATGACATGGTCATCTGTGCGGGTAATCGTGCCACTGCGAACGGTTGCAG
>CAJXJE010000053.1 GCA_913054215.1 uncultured Candidatus Peregrinibacteria bacterium
AAGAACAAGTGCTGTTCGATCTTCAAGAATTTCTTTGAGTGATACGACATCCGTCCAGTTCACAGTATCCGTTGTAACAGCGCTGTCGAGTGACCACTCCCCTACTCGTGTACGCTTGAGTGCTGCAAGATATCCTCCCACTCGTAAACTAAGTCCTAAGTCGTTTGCGAGTGATCGAATGTACGTGCCACTTCCACAGGCGATGCGTAGTCGAAGGTTGGGATACTCATACGACAGAAGATCGCACGTGGTAATTTCTACAGACCGTGCAGCGAGTTCGACATCTCTCCCTTGTCGCATTTTTCTGTATGCGCGCTCTCCCCCAACCTTTACTGCAGATGCAGATGGAGGAACTTGATCTATTCTTCCTAGAAATCTGTCGCGAATGGCTTCGACAATTTCGTGGTCTGTCGGATCTTTGACTCCGGCCTTTCTTGGAAACTCTTCTATAGGACCTTCGCGGTCATACGTTGCACTAATAGAACCCAGCGTAATGTCAGCAATATATTCTTTCGACAAGCTGTTATAGAGCTCCACCACCTTGAGCGCCTTCGCACCAACGCCGAGCACCATGAGTCCAGATGCTGCAGGGTCGAGAGTGCCAAGATGGCCAACTTTACGCTCGCTGAGCGCTTTTCGTACCATCGCCACAATATCATGGCTGGTAGGGCCTTCTGGCTTATCTATAAGGAGAAATCCATGTCTCATTAGTTGCATTATCCACGAACCACTTTCCAGTATCCACTATTTTGTTATACCATTACAAGTAACCCCCCTTTATCTATGACTATTTCACCCACTTGGGATCTGTTCATTGTTGTGTTCTTTGGGCTGGTGATAACGTATAGCTTTATCATAGGAAAGCACGAGGCCGTAAAAATTATTATCTCTACCTATATCGCCATTTTAGCTGTAGAGGGAATCGCCAACATCATTACGCGTATTACCGGAGAATCCACCCCTCTGCTCAATGTCATGGGGCTGAATTTGGATACAGATATCCTTACTGCCATAAAGCTGGTCGTCTTTATAGCTCTCATCATCTTTATCGCCGTACGCAGTGGGATCGAAATTGATTACACCAAAGACCCCGGTGGGCCGGTAAATGTACTCCTAACCGCTGTATTTGGGTTTGCCACAGCAGGACTTCTTCTGATTTCACTGTTTATCTTTGTAACAGACGTCTCTATTTTAGATCCTGCCATTGAGCAAAATGAAACCATCGCAGCACTACTAGAGAAAAGTAGACTGATGCAGGTAATGATTTTGAACCAAGACTTATGGTTTTCGCTTCCTGCTCTACTTTTGATCGCTGTTGGATTCATAAGTAGTGACGCCAGTACAGAAGATTAATTTCGTCAAGCTCCATTACATGGAAAAGGTAAACTAGGCTTGCACAAGAGCATGTGGTTAAGTAACAATGATGCTAATTCCCCCGTTTAATTCCTATGAAAAACATGATTAATACTATTTCGCTCCGCGCATCCTATGTTGCGCTTTCATTTCTAGCGGCACCGAAGGCATTTGCCCGTGATACCGGTAATCTATTCGGACCTGTGCCAGACATCGGTGGTGTCAGCGCTACTAGTACTGAAGCAATCCGTGAAGGTATCCTAAGTGTTCTAGATGTCATCCTCGGCTTCATGGCTCTTGTCGCTGTGATCGTTGTGGTTATCGCTGGTATCCGTCTTGTGATCTCTCAAGGGGAAGAGCAAGAAAAAGACAAAGCAAAGAAGACCATCTTCTACGCAATCATTGGTCTTGTCATTATCCTCTTTGCTCAGGCAATTATTGGATTCATACAAGATATTGGAAAAGACGCAGGAGGAGGTGCTTAGTTTTAAAAATATAGTCTACAAAAAAACACCCCTGGGGCGGGGTGTTTTTATTTGCGAAGTACAACCCCTGTCTCCATTTCTGTTATTGCAGATGACTCCTCATTTTTCACACCCTCTTCTACTGGGACCTTAGAAACAAGATCACGAATGACAATTGCTGATGGGGTAATTTCGAGAATATCTGATACTGGAAGAGCGATCCCCCATCGAAACATCTTTCGAGGAAACAACCACTCTAGATGCATAACATCTGTATTGAATTGTATATCTGCACAACGACCAATCTTTGTGCCTGATTCTGTACGAATTTTTTGACCTAGTACTGTACGTGGATCATTCAGGAGAACTTGCAGACGGATACGATCTTCCGGAGGGGCAAGCACACTCGCACTACGCAAATAGACCCTCGTCCCCCAACGCACAATATCTCCAGATCCACAGAAGAGATCTCCTTTACCCATTAATCCCTGCACATGAACCAGAAACCCCTCTACCTTGCCCGTATCCGGATGAATGAGAATACCCGAAAGAACCCCAAGGGCGTGGTCTCCCCCTTCCTCTAACACAGGTGTGCCTATGCAGGAGTTAAATCGAACATGCATAGAAGAATATTAGCATGAATAGACCATTCTGTGGACAGAGAGTATCCAGTGCAAAATACTGTATAAACTGGTATAATAGAAGTAGGATGCACCTCTTCTCAGGATCTTCTCATCGGGAACTTACAGAGGCAATCGCCAAACAATTGAAGGTTCCTCTTGGCGACGTAACACTAAAAACCTTTAGCTGTGGAGAGCGCTATGTTAAGTACGAGCAGTCCATACGAGGACAAGATGTATTTATCGTACAAACCGCTACTCAGAACGTAAATGAGGATCTGATAGAGTTATTTTTGATGTGCCAAGCCGCAAAGCTTTCCTTTGCCAAGAGTGTTCATGTCATTACTCCATTTTTCCCCTACTCCAGACAGGATAGAATAGCAGAATATCGTGAGCCGATTTCTGCAAAACTCATCGCACATTTGCTCGAGGAGTCTGGTGCAGACCACGTGATTACACTCAACCTCCACTCCGACCAAATTCAAGGATTCTTTTCTATTCCTGTTGATGCTCTTGAAGCGCAAGCCATTTTTGCAAAATATATAGAAAAGAAGAAGCTCAAAAATCCTGTTGTGGTATCTCCTGATGCAGGAGGAGCGAAGCGTGCGAAAAAGTTCGCAGATCGTATTGGAGCAGAGCTTGCCATCATGCATAAAAGCCGACCCGAACACGGAAAAGCAGAAATCCTCGAACTCGTTGGTGAAATAGAAGGACGTACCTGCATCTTGTTTGATGATATGATCGACACTGCAGGAAGTCTCATCTCTGCAAAGGATGCATTGTTAGACGCTGGCGCAAACCCAGATGTCTACGCCATAGCAACACACCCCGTCTTTTCGTATCCTGCTATAGAACAACTGAGAGATGCGAAGTTCAAAGAAATTATTGTGACGGATAGTATTCCAACAGACCCAAATGCCTTTGAGGGCTTAACTATCCTTCCGATCGCTCCACTGCTTGCACAAGTCATAGAGCATGTAGAAAAAGGACAAAGTGTGACAGAAATTTACGACAAATAGGTCTCTCTCAAAAGGAAGCTTCACAAACTAATACCATCTTGCTAAAGTTACTATAACCTTCCCATTTTTGTATGAAAATTTTTTTGATGAAAACATGCTCTGCATTCTTTGCAGCAGCAATACTATTCACATCCGTCCCGACCGCTCACGCTTTGCGTGGAACACTTCGCAACGCAGATAGGCGCTGCGAACGGACTGCCGGTCGTGAAAAAGATCGCTGTAGGTTTGTTAACGCTCGCATAGAACGTCTGAGGTTTAGGCACGCTCGTATGGGCGTCACCCGTGGTCACTTACTCCGTGAAATGCGCCACGTCTCCAAAAACCGTCCTGTACGTGATATTCGCCGCATTGGAAACCACAACCTCGCCCGCCTACGAAGGCACAATCGGAATGGGGGAAATGCCCGCCGCCTCATTAATAGGCGTGATGAAAGAGCTCGGGATAAGTGTAAATCCCTGAGAAGCACGGAGAAATACCGCTGTATTCGGAACGTTACACGAGCATCAAGCAGAGGACAGACGCGATAGAATGCTCTATTCTCTTAGGACATGTTCGAAGCATTTGATGCAACTGTACAACAATGGCTTTCGCGCTCTGTGTTAAAAACTCATAGAGCACCAGGGCCATTTTTTGTATTTTCGCTCTTGTGGATTGCAATGCATCTCATGCATATACACTCCAATTTTAGCTGGGGATACTCTGCAGCTCACCCCCTCCTGCTGATCGTTGGTCTCTGGTATCTATTCCAGCCATCAACAAAACTATTTGTATGGTCGCTGCTACTTGCCCTTGGGGTGATCTTCACCGAGCTTCCCGAAATAGATAATCACTGGCTCTTTGTGGGATTTATCGATATCACGATGCTGCTAGGTTTCTTATTCCTAAAGGAGCACGATGTTTCTTCTGTACTCAAAAGACTACGACCCGTGCTGTGCTTTTATACAATCAGTCTGTATGTCATTAGTGTGATCCATAAACTGAATACCGACTTCTTTAACCCAAGCACGAGTTGTGTACTGCACATTCAAGAACGATTTGATGTATTCCAGATGATCCCTCTTCTTAGTGCTCCAGAACCTATACAACGTATTCTTATCCTCGGTGTGTGGTTACTACTCGCTGCGGTCCCACTGTGTTTAGCGATGCGAAGAACGTGGTTCATCGCGATTGTAGCCGGTGCGGTTTTTCATATAGTATCCGCGATGTATGTTTGGGCATTTGCTGTTGTCATGTTCGTCCTGTACTTCCTCTTTTTTCCTAAGCGCGTACAGGTATCAATGATACAAAGAATCGAAAAGCGAACTGGAGTAGTCTCTGGTATTGCGCTAATTACTACATTTATTTCTGTAATACTCATGGCACAAGTGTTCGTGTATCACTATATCCATGTACCACTAGATACACTCAAAATAATAGATGCTAAAATCTTCGGAATCATTGCAACGATCACATTGATACTGTTTATCCGATTCATTATCAGAAACCACTATACATTCACTCCAAGAGAGTCTCTGCAATCCTCTGTCCCCTTTTGGATGTGGATCGTACCCTTCCTCTTTGTCGCACAGTGCTTTAGCCCGTATGCAGGACTGAAGACGACAACTACCCTTTCGATGTACAGCAACGTGCGAACAGAAGCTGGTGGATTCAATCACTTGTTTATTCCAAATACTCTGCCTCAGCTTGGCACCTACCAACGCGATGCTGTTCGCCTCATTGCATCATTGAACCCCGATCTCCAGGAAATGGCTGATCTGAAGCTTAAGCTGCCCTGGGTTGGCCTGCAACAACAGGTGCAACGCAAAGCATCATTACCATTAAAGTTTGAGAGAGGAGGTGAAATTATTACCGTGAATACACGTTCCGACTATCCAGAGCTCTTTGCTCGATTGCCTCTGTTACAACGAAAATTCCTCAACTTTCGCCCATTCTCTCCAGGAGACCTCCCCATGATCTGCATGTGGTAAGACCCTCTTTTTGTTGACCAAATACGCAATTCTTCGTACCCTATTGCAGCTATAATATGCATAGAGACATATGCATATTGGCGACTAGCTCAGTTGGCCTAGGATCGCAAAGCGATCCGTAATATAAGAAGCTGCGCTCGATTTACTCCCATTTCAAAACAACGGTTCATTAGGGCGACTAGCTCAGTTGGTTAGAGCGCGACA
>CAJXJE010000054.1 GCA_913054215.1 uncultured Candidatus Peregrinibacteria bacterium
GGGTTCTGCATACGTACTAGAACGCATAGCAGGCGTGAGAGATGCACAAGGAAAAGAAGTATTGGGATCACTCGCAGATGCTAATCATAAATCGAATAGAGCACACAAAGAACTCACACAGATACAACAAAACCTTCCTGCGCATCAAGAGGCTAAAGAAACTCAATCACCTACTTCTTCCTCTTAAGTGCCCTAAGGAACACTTCGAGAATATCGCCTTCTTCAATCAGCACACTGCTATCGGTACGCATACCACACTCTGTACCTTCTTTTGCTTCTTTAATATCGCTCTCTCCTTTTCTCAGTGACGTGATACGCCCGGTTCCTACCTCTTCTCCAGCACGCATGATGCGGTACGTGAGCCTCTTTAGGACTCCGTCAGTCACCTTTCCTCCGATGACCTGCTCGTTCTTTTTGGTCATAAAGACTCCCTTCACTTCTAAGTGACCCATAATTTTCTCATCTTCCTCTGGCTCCACTAGTCCCTGCAACAGGGCATCAATGTCGTCAAGAAGTGTATAGATAACATCGTATTCCTGCACTTTCACACCCTCATGATCTGCAGAACGCATTGCGGAAGACGGCACAGGTGCGTGGAAAGCAACCACGATGCCATCACTGGCAGATGCCATCATGACATCTGTTTCTGTTACAGAACCAATGGCAGAATGAATGATCTTTACGGTCACCTGCTCTGTGGTCTTTTTTGAAATCGCTTCTGCAATAGCATCAAGCGACCCTTGAGTATCAGCCTTCAAGACAATTCTAAGCTGCTTGAGTTTTCCTGCCGAAAGCCGTGACACCAAATCTGCAAAGCTACGCTTCTTACGCAAATGGCCCTCTGCTTTTAACGCTTCTACAAGTTGTTTTGCTTTTTGCTCAGAAGGTACGACCTGCAAAATATCACCCACTCTCGCAAGAGAAGAAAGACCTGAAACTCGTACAGCACCCGATGGACCAATTTCTGGAAGCTTCTTTCCATCCTCATTCACCATGGTACGAATCTTCCCATAGATTTCTCCACACACAAAAGGCTCTCCTACCTTTATCGTTCCAGTATTAACGATTACTGTTGCAAGCGGCCCAAGAGACTGGTCGAGATGACTTTCAATAACAGTAGCAATACCACTACGGTTAGGATTTGCTTTATATCCTGCTTCCTCTCCCATAAGCACGAGCGTGTCGAGAATCTCTTCGATGCCCTGCTTGGTCTTTGCACTACAAGGAACAGTGGGCGTTTGTCCGCCCCAACCCTCCGCTTGTAAGCCGTGACCAGCCAACTCTCCCTTTATACGCTCTGGATCTGCACCCTCTTTGTCCATCTTGTTGATAGCAACAAGAATCGGAACGCCAGCATCCTTCGCATGATCGATAGCTTCGATAGTCGTAGGTTTTACCCCTTCATCTGCAGCAACAACAAGAACAACAATGTCTGTAACCTGTGCACCTCTTGCACGCATGGCCGTAAATGCTTCGTGGCCAGGTGTATCAAGAAAAGTAATATGATGCACTTCATCCGAACCCTTAGGTGTGTGCTCTATTTGATAGGCACCTATGTGTTGTGTGATACCTCCTGCCTCTCCCTTGACGACATTGGCATCACGAATCACATCAAGAATTGATGTTTTTCCATGATCCACATGTCCCATAACAGCAACAATCGGCGGTCTGGAAGACAAGTTTTCTGGTTCGTCTTTAAGAAGGTCTTCGAGATTACGAGAGAAAAGCGCTTCTGCACTTGCCGCAGACTCCTCCTTCTGTACATCGACACCCATATCAACGGCAATAACAGCGGCAGTATCGTAGTCAATATTTTGCGTAATATTTGCCATGACTCCGTTACTCATAAGAGCTTGGATGACTTTAGGCACCTGGATACCCGTCTTTTCTGCAAACTCCTTTACGGTAATAAACTCTGGCAACATGACGACTCCCTCCTTCTTTTTAATCTGTTCTTGATGCACTGTTGCCTCTTTTTTGGGTTTAGCAGATGCAGCTTTAACAACGGTTTTACGTTTTTTTCCTTTCGATTTATCAAGTTTAAGCTGCTGCTTTTTGATAGCATCTTTCGAAACATCATCCAGGGTAAGTTTGCGTAACACGTTTACCTCTGCCTCCTTTTTTTCAGGTGCTTTTGCAGGCTCTACTGATTCCGTATCTTCTTGGGTTTCGCTCTCGACGCGCTCCGCTGGTTCCTCAGAAAGATCCACAGGGCCAAAGAGCGACTCCATATCAATATCAAGTCCTTTTTGGCGCGCTACAAAGCGAACAATACCCTGTGCAAGATTATCTGGAATCTCTCTATCGGTCGGTTTAACACCGAAATCGACGTTTTCCAACTCCTTACGGAGCTGTTGACCAGTCATGCCGAGAGCCTTGGCGACCTGAACGAGACGCATAGATTTCTATAAGAAAGCCGGGAGGAGTGTATCAGAAGCGAGGAATCGTACAACAAAGATTAGCTACATAAGCTACGTACTCAGTTGCTCGATAACATCTGTACCACCCGAAGAACCTGACTTCTTGCCGGGGTTTAAGTTCTCTACGATGTCCGTCGTGGGCTTTGAAGGTTTTTTGGGGACTGGTTTCTTTGGGACCTTAAGCGGTTGCTGTGACTCTGGAATTTTCGCCTGGGTATCTACCGGACCTTGCGCAGCTTTTTGCTCCTCCTTCATACCGTTTTTAAGCTTCTGCACAGCATCAATAACAGCAAGATCAAAGTTATCAAACTCTTTAATACGGAAACCAGCAGCTCTAGGGTGTCCTCCGCCACCGAACAATTTTCCGGAAAGTTTGCTGACATCGACAGCTTGAGAACTCCGCATACTTGCTTTCAGCCCACCTTCCTCCATTTCGGTAAAGAGAACGTGAATATCTGCATTGGGAATGGTAGAGATAAGTTCATCGAGAATACCAGAAGTTTCTTTGCTGTCTGCTTCCATCTCTGCCAAGTCTTCCTTCGACACTGTCGACCACACGATGCCCGCTTTCGCATCCATCTGAATGTGATTTAGAGCTCTACCCCAAATCTTTAACGTGCTGAGTGGTTTGGTTTTGTAAATATGCTGCACAATTTCTTGCTGACGTGCGCCACGTTCCAAAAGCTCAGCCGCAACCTCAAGACTCCTCGGTGTAGTATTCGGATTTTGGAAACTGCGTGTATCGGTGATGAGTCCTGTCAGAAGAAGCGTTGCCATATCCGGCGTAATCTTCTCTTTGTACGAAGGCTCATGCGTAAACCAATCGTAGAGCACCTCTGTCGCGGAGGCTGCCGTAGTATCAATCATGTGGATCTGACCGTAATTGGTATTACTGATGTGATGGTCGATATTCAAAATAGGAACGCTCGTGTACAAATCGATATTGTCTGTATAGAACTGACCCATGAGCGGGAGGTCCGCAGTATCTACTGCAACGATAAGATCAAACTCAGGGCCCGTGTCTCCAAAAGACACCTGTTTGGCATTGATGCGTCCCGCCTTCGGCATAACAATAATATTTACTTTTCCATCCTCCACCGTATAGCGAAGCTTATCGACCTCTACTCCTCCCTCTAAATTGATGGTAATAACGAAGTTTTGAGAGGTTTCGATACCCTCCTGAAGCTTCTCAAATCCAGGCAGAAAACTAAGATTTTCAGGCTTCGTATCAGGGCAAATAACCGTCACATCCTTCCCAAGCTGGGTAAAGAGCATCTGGCAGGCAAGAGCAGAACCGAGTCCATCAGGATCTACATTGGCATGAGGGACAACGAGGATCCTCTGAGCCTCAGTAATAGCCCTAGTTGAAGCCGAAATCTGATCATTGTTTAATGGCATGTTAATTTAGTATTATAACATATTTACTACTATTTGACAATACTCCCAGGAAGCCTGATTCTGTAGAGAAATAGAGCATAAGGAGGGATTCTTGCAGATTTCCCCTCTTCTGGCAATGTCCTATGAGTGATTTTTGAGAATTGGTCGGGGCGACTGGGCTCGAACCAGCGACCACACGACCCCCAGCCGTGCATTCTACCAACTGAACTACGCCCCGTTTCAGGTAAATTCTAGATCGGGTCGCCTAAGATATCTAGGAAAACAGGCTGGACTCGAACCAGCGATCCCTACGACCCTTAAGCCTTCATTCTACCAACTTAAACTATCCCCGATTGGGCACTAGTCTACTACTGAACTCTTTCTCTTTGTTACTTTTCCGATGAAAATAGCTCCGCTTTCTCTTTGTCCATTTTTTCTTGATAAAAAAGGGACTGAAAAAATCAAGGCAGACTGGACTCGTGCGAAGAAATAATTCTGTTCGCGTTGGTAACGCTCCTCAACCAAGGTCACTGTGTTTGCCTACGGCAACTTGGCATTCGTCGCTGTATCTCTATAACTCTATGAGGATCTTCGCCCTCAAACAGGGCAGTCTGCCACTGTAGTGTGGACGAAGATGACTCAACAGGCCTCTTGTTATTTCTTCGTTCACATCTGTGGCAAAGATTTTTGGTTACTTTTCATCCGAAAAGTAACAGAGAGATTGATCAAGCTCTCGAAACAATAGTTGCCCCCACCACCATAAAAACAGAACCCAAAAGTAAATGTGGAACACGAACAGTTTGCCACTCAGAGAAAATCCAAAGACCGATCACTACTGTGACAAGGGTATTCATATTAAACAGTGGCGTCAGAACACTGATCGATGCGTTGTAATGCTGGAGCGAATATAAAATACCACTCACACCTCCAGCCCAAAGCGCTCCTGCTGCAAAAGCGTATCCCCCAGAAGCCATAGAGACTTTCATATCCCTCATCACCAGCAACATTATGAGGCCGATAAGTAATGTTGCGCCTCCAGTACAAATAACATAGAACGGAATCGAAATACCTTTTTCGGTACTCGCTTTTACAAAAGCGTTGGTAAATCCAAAAATAATACCTGGCAAGATTCCTCCGATGATAATACCAAGTGTTTGTGGGCTCATGACAGAAGTCTAATGGAAGAGCCTGCGTTGTGCATCTTCGGAAAGTTCAACACCAAGCAGTGCGTATCCAAGCTCTGTTACGGTGCGTCCCTTTGCTGTGCGCTGTAAATAGCCACACTGCATCAGATACGGTTCATAAACATCTTCTAGCGTATCGGCCTCCTCTGCAGTTGCTGCAGCAAGGGTGGAAAGCCCGACTGGTCCTCCGGAAAATTTCTCCACAATCGTGCGCAGTATTTCTCGGTCGGTGTGGTCTAGCCCCTTGTCATCGATACCGAGTTTGCCGAGTGTCACTTCTACACGATCTTTGGTAATGCTATGTTCATCGCTCACTTGTGCAAAGTCTCGGATCGACCTGATCAAGCGATTGGCAATACGTGGAGTAGACCGGCAACTCTTTGCGACGAGGTACGCAGCACCAGTTTCCAGCGTCACATCTAAAATTCCAGCCGTACGCTCGACGATCTGTTCCATTTCGATATCGTTATAAAAATTGAGCTTGAAGTTATGCGTAAAACGATCCCTCAGAGGAGCGCTCACAGATCCTATTTTTGTTGTAGCGCCCACAAGCGTAAAGGGTTTCAGCTCCAATCGCATCGAACGTGCTGCAGGCCCTTTACCGATGACTAGATCGAGTGCGAAGTCTTCCATCGCACTGTAC
>CAJXJE010000055.1 GCA_913054215.1 uncultured Candidatus Peregrinibacteria bacterium
AGAACAGGTAAAGGGATTTATTTTAAAGCATTTTCTGCAGATGTCAACATCCAATGTATCTAATTTCTCTGGAGCCGTATGGACACAATTTCGCATGCAGAAGCAGCGTCTTTATCGAATTCAGAGGATTTTGGCGTAGTATAGCGCTCATCGAGCAATGAGCTGCAAATTCCGACATTTTCGAGTTTTTTCTGAAACTCGAGGACAATCTTTGCCTGAGACCCCTCTTTTCCAGATAGTAATAGGGGAAAGCCTAAAACGACTTCATCGATCTGTTTTTGAGCAATAACAGACTGTACTTGCTCTACTAGATCCTCTTGAGAGGAATGCTGAACCGTCTCCAAAGAAAAGAGGATGCCATCATCGCTATCTGCGAAAGCCATCCCTGTACGTTTCGTGCCGACATCTAATCCCAAAAAACGCATGCGTACTTATTTCGTTGCCACCAGCTTCGCCATACGAGACTTCTTTCTTGCGGCAGTATTCTTGTGAAGCATATTGATCTTTGCAGCCATATCAATTGCTTTGTAGGTCTCTGGAAGCATCTTTAGAGCTTCATCTTTCTTTCCGGCTTTCACGGCATCCTCCATCTTCTTCATCATGGTTTTCATGTACGTTTTAACAGGCTTACGACGATTCTGGCGAACCGTGTTCTGTCTTGCACGTTTGATAGCGGACTTTATGAGAGGCATAACGGGAGGAGATTAGAGAGGAGTGTAGATTTCGTCAACAAAAGACGTAAAAGATTGCAGGATACAAGAATTCAAGAGATCCTGAAATCTTGATATCCTGATATCCTGACATGCCATTGACTCAGGAGGAAAAATCAGTAGTATATCCGCATCAATTAGCCATATGTGCGGAATATTTGGATATGTCGGCTCTCGGAATGACGCAGGTCAGCTTGTGGTCAGGGGGCTGAAGAATTTGGAGTACCGTGGCTACGACAGTTGGGGTGTTGCCTGCAAGGTCGGTGAAGCCGTTTTGCTCGAGAAAGACATCGGAAAAATTAGTACCGTCAACGAATCTGAATTTGCTCATGACTGTGGAATGGCTATTGCTCATACGCGCTGGGCAACCCATGGAGGAGTAACACAGGCCAATGCACATCCGCACCTTAATCCATCTGAAACAATTGCTGTTGTCCATAATGGTATTATCGAAAACTACCAAACACTCCGTGATGACCTAAAGACGAAGGGATACGAATTCAAAAGTGAAACAGACACCGAAGTCATCCCGTTCCTTATAGAAGAGCAGATGAAACAGACCAATGACTTCGCAGCCGCTGTACGTAATACCTGTGCAAAGTTTGAAGGTCGCTATGGAATCTTAGCGTTCCACACCGAAAGTAACACACTTGTTGCAGCCCGAACGGGGAGCCCACTGATTGTAGGCGTTGGAAAAGACGGATACTTTATCGCTTCTGATATTCCTGCCTTTATGGAACATACAAAGACTGTGCAATACCTTGATGATGGTGAGATGCTCGTCACTGATGGAAACTCGATCATATTTACCGATCTGGTAACTGGAGAAGAACACCCCAAGCGTGAGATTGAAATCACCTGGAGTGTGGAACAAGCGGAGAAAGGTGAATACGCACACTTCATGCTCAAAGAAATCATGGAGCAGAAGGAATCTATCGCCAGAGCCGTAAACCAGGATGATAAGCAAATCAAAGTGATCGCTGATGCAATCAAGAATGCTCAGGGAACATTCCTTATCGGTTCTGGTACTGCCCACAAAGCATGCATGGCTGCAGAGTACTTCTTCTCTGTCATCGCAAAGCAGCACGTCAACGTAACAGCGGGTGGAGAGTTTAATGTCCACCATCACTTTCTGAAGCCCGACAGCTTGATGATCGTCGTGTCCCAGAGTGGAGAGACCGCAGATTCATTAGAAGCTATGAAGATCGCAAAAAGCAAAGGAGCTAAGGTGCTCGCAATCGTGAATGCAGAAGGCTCCACTATTGCTAGAGAGGCAGACTACACGCTCCTTATTAATGCAGGACCAGAACGCGCCGTCGCATCTACAAAAGCACTCACCGGACAAATGGCTGTCCTTATGATGATTGCTTATGCAATGGTCGATCAACTCCATGAAGGAAAGACACTCCTCCTTGATACCGTATCGAGTATCAACGATATGTTAAACCCTCGCTACATCGACTTCCTCGAAGAAGTCGCCGAGGACATCCAGCACCACGAAGACCTCTATATCATCGGAAAGAGCTGGAACTATCCTATAGCACTCGAATGCGCAATTAAGATCCAAGAAGTGAGTTACATTCACGCCGAAGGGTTTGCTGCATCCGAACTTAAACATGGTCCCATCGCTCTTATAGAAGAGGGGACTCCCTGTATTGTCCTTATGGGAAATGATGAGGTGACCGCTGATATCATCAGCAACACCATCGAACTCAAAAGCCGAGGTGCAAACATCATCGCCATAGCACCAGAAAAGAACGAAGCATTCGATACCTGGATCAAAGTACCGGATGTCGGTGCAGCTCAAGCCATAGTCAATGTAATCCCGATTCAAGTGTTGGCGTACTTCCTCGCAGTCAAGCGCGGGAAAGACCCAGATATGCCACGGAATTTAGCGAAGAGTGTCACTGTAAAGTAGTGCAGCTTCCCGTTCTTGGGTCCTATCCCTCAGTCGGAGGTATGCCATAGTAATCAAAGAGGAAGGTTGCTATCTCTTTAAAGACGGGCGCTGCAGACTGGGAACCAAACTCAATGCCTTTCGCACGGGGACGGTCAAACTTAATGAGCATCACAAATTTTGGATGAGAGATAGGCCCATACCCTGCAAACGATGTGATGTTCGCACCCGTGCCCGACTCGTACTTTCCACCGGGTCCTGCTATCTGGGACGTACCAGTTTTTCCGGCAATGAGATATCCCTTAACTCCAGCGCTACGACCAAACCCATGGTTTACTACAGACGTAAGCATCGCCGTAATGGTATCGGAGGTCTCTGGAGTAATCACTTGATCGACAATATATGGCCTAGTGACTATGACCGAACCGTCACTATGCTCTATGGAATCAATAATAGTGGGCCGCATAAGTTTTCCGCCATTGGCAAGTGCGGACCACGCCGTAATTACCTGCAAAGGAGTGGCAGAAATTCCTTGGCCATATGCAGCAGTGGCCAGCAATGCTTGGGACCATTTCTTCCATGGCAAGATTTCACCGGGAAGTTCATCCTCGAGTTCTATACCTGTAATTTTTCCAAATCCAAACCGATTGATCATGCGATGGAAGAGTTTTTTACCCAGCTTCATAGAAACCGATGTCATGCACGTGTTAACCGAAAACTCCAAACAGTTGAGCATGGTCACTTCGCCGTACACAGACTCTAAAGCATTTTTAATTTTATATTCATCCACTTCTACGACACCTTCATCCATGTACAAATCCTCTGGAGAGATTTCTCCTTGGTCGATCGCGATAGACATCGTGATAGGTTTAAATACGGATCCTGGCTCATAGATTTCTTGAATCGATCTATTAAGGTACGCACCCACTCCAATCTTATTTTTGTACTTCAACCAAAAGTCCGGTCTGCTGGTGGGAAAGATCTCTCGACGACTGTTCTCTCCTATGTAGAGGTAGTACCGTATTATATCTTTCAGATCGTATAATTCTTCGATATTTTCAATAATTTCTATTGTATTCTCCGAAAGTCGCGAACGCCCCTCCTGTATAAAAATATTTTTTAAATAGGCTTTAACAACAAACTGATTCGTCCGTGGATGATAGACCTCAGCAACAATTTGATCTTGTTTTTCTTGGTTGAGATACCACGGCTCTTTTTCGTACACAATTCCGTAGTTATTACTATCAAATGTTGGGGCATTCGCCATTGCTATAATCCTCCCTGTAAACGGATCCATAATAATGGCCTGACCACTATCAGCCTCAAACTCTCTGACTGCTCTATCCATAATCTCCTCTACCTTCCTTTGGATAAACCGATCGATAGTGAGCACTATCGTATCACCGTCTTTTGGATTGATGATGCTTTGGTCACCAGTGAGAATCTGTCCTCCTTGCGGGTCGGACACCGTGGAGATCAACCCCTCTTGCCCGCGCAGCTCCAAGTCATACGTGCGCTCGATTCCATACTGAGCTTCTTGCACGGTATTCAAAAATCCTACAACGTGCGACCCCACTCGTCCATCGGGGTAGTAGCGCCAATGCTCTGGTATAAGAGCCACCGAACGCATCGGGTCGATGATATTGCTCGCTGCCTCTCTGCTCACAGAGTCCCTCTTAAGCTTTTGAGTTTCTTTATACGACTGGAGCTTTCTCTCACGCACCTTTAGAGCAAGTTCTGGTGGAAGTTTGCGCATCACTGGAATGTAGCGCAGTGGTCGAGACCGCATAAGACGTTTAAGTGTATCGCTATCCATCTCCACAATATCTGCGAGGTCTCGCGAGTATCCAGGAATCTTTAATTGTCGTACCTCTTCTGGATTCGCAAAGATGATTTTAGTTTTGCGAACAACATACACTCCGGGAATACCCAACTGCTCCACATCATTCATTTGTATCTTCGTTGCTCCATAGACAAACGGAACAAACGTCACGCGCTTCTCGACAATTCTCTCTTCGATATGACTGCGAAATAGTCTCTGCACCTCTTCGAAAGAGGGGAGTTGCACTGTAGCGCCAACAGGAAACCCACCAGTAATCGGCTCTAGTACTGCGCCTGTCTGCAACTTTTCAATCTGCAAAATAGGATCAAATGAAGCGCTGTAAAATCCAGCAAGTTCTCTAGGACACTCCTTACTTCCTTCGCTACAGAGTGTGTGGAATTCCTCTGTGACCAGTACATCACTCAGCGCGGAAGCAACAAAAAATGAGTCATCCGTAATCAGTGGATCGACATAGACAAGATCAAGCGTTGTATTAGTTGCAAAGATACTCTTCTCTCCAGTCTTACTGTTTCTCGAAAGCACTTCTCCACGTTTTGCCGGTAGTACCACTCCACCATAGTGCTGGCTCTCTGCAAGCGTTCTGTAGTCTGAACCTTTGATCACCTGCAATTCCAGTAATCTTGCAACAATAACTAGGAGAAGCACCAAAAACGTCGCGTGAACGATAACCATACGCTGCTCGGCAGACCGCTTGCGTTGTGTCTCTGAAATTGTGCGATATCTAGGCATGTGGGGTGAGATAATAGCAGTTTAAGAGGTAAATAAGGACATAGTAATAATTTGCAAAATGTGCTATAATATATAGATATGGATACCGGTATATCATGGGATGATTTAGACGGCCCTAGTCTCCAGAAGAAACTGGAAGAATACTGCACGGCAGAGGGTATTTCGGATATTCACTTCGCACCCGAAAAGGATGATGTGCGCCTCGAGATACGACTCCATGGAATACTGGAAGAAATCTCTCGTCTTAGCCATAAAACGTATCAAGACTTCGTCAGACAGATCAAATTCCTCAGTAAGCTAAAGCTCAATGTGACCAATGTTCCCCAAGATGGTCACTACACATTCGAACAAGGGGATCGCAGAGTCAACGTACGTGTTGCCTCTATTCCTTCTCGATTTGGAGAGAAAT
>CAJXJE010000056.1 GCA_913054215.1 uncultured Candidatus Peregrinibacteria bacterium
GGGTCGGTCATGCCAATAACAACATGCTTGATTCCTGATTGAATAATCTGATCCGTGCATGGAGGAGTATTTCCCGTGTGACAGCACGGCTCTAAATTTACGTAGAGCCTGTCTGTCTGCGCAATAGTTTGATCACAATTTTTGATCATATCTACTTCTGCATGATCCGATCCCACTCCGCGATACCATCCCTCAGCAATGATCTTTTCATCACGAACAAGGACGGACCCGACCAGTGGATTGCTTCCCACAAGTCCCCTGCCCTTTTGGGCAAGCTCGATGCAACGATGCATGAAAACTTCGTTATTCATGGCTAGAGTATATCTCTTTGTTTGTTTTCCTTTGTCCCTTTTTTCTTGATAAAAAAGGGACGAAAAATCAAGGCAGACTGGACTCGTACGAAGCAATATTTCTGCTCTGTTGGTAGCGCTCCTCAACTAAGGTCACTGCGTTTGCCTGTGGGCAACTTAGCATTCGTCGCTGTAACACAACAGTGTACGTAGTTCTTCGCCCTCAAACACCGCAGTCTGCCATGCCCACCCATGTCGTCACACTCGTCTGCCACTGTAATGTGGACGAAGATCACCCCCAGTGGCAAAGATTTTTGGTTACTTTTCATCTGAAAAGTGACAAGGAAGAAGGAGTTAAAGATATTTCCGCGATGCCTCCCCATTCTTCACCGGCTGTGCCGGCTGTACCTCCTCGGGAGTCTCAAACTTCTT
The DNA here is from genome assembly GCA_913054215.1 of uncultured Candidatus Peregrinibacteria bacterium. GTDB lineage: Bacteria > Patescibacteriota > Gracilibacteria > Peribacterales > Peribacteraceae > UBA2170. The sequence goes on from CAJXJE010000056.1 coordinate 723, forward strand.
GAGTGCAGCTTCTTTTCTCAGTCCCATTAAATACTTCTGATACGCTCCAGTTCCATTTTCAACAGACCGTGCAACGCGTGTGACTGTTGTGGTGCTTGCACCTGTATGTTTCGCAACTTCACGATAGGTAAATCCTTGACTAAGAAGCTTGGCGACTTCCAAGCGTTCACTCCATGACTGTAATTCTGAAAGGCTTCCGAGATCCCGAAGAAAATTGGCTATTTCCTCTTTTGTTTTACAGGAAGCAATCGCATTGCAGAGTCCACGAAACCACGGATCATTTCGCCAACCAAGTTCTGTAAAATGTCGTTTACCCATAACAACCGCAGAGTACAGTAAGCCTTACACTGTTACAACGTGTTGTTGCACTGACACGCCAGCTGTCAATCAATAAAAAACTCAGCTGACAAACTGTTTAAGAGGCCCGTGCGCAAACTTTGTCAATTACTCCCCTGTACCCCCTCCTCCACGCTTTTTGATGATCTCCTCTGCAACGTTTCCAGGAACCTTGTCATAGAAACCAAATTCCATACTGTAGTTGGCACGACCCTGTGTCATGGAGCGCACTTCAGTTGCGTACCCGAACATGGAAGCGAGTGGTACATCAGCGAGGATAACCTTGGCTGTTCCACGGTCACTCTGCTCTTTGATCATTCCACGACGTGAGCTTAAGTCTCCCATCACATCTCCGAGGAACTCCTCTGGCGTCACGACTTCTACTTTCATAATTGGTTCTAAGATAACAGGCTTTGCCCTCTTTGCAGCTTCACGGAATCCAATAGAAGCTACTGTCTTAAAGGACATCTCGGAAGAGTCTACATCATGGTAACTACCGTCATACAAGTTCACCTTTACGTCCACAACAGGGTAACCCGCCAAGATACCACGGGTCATCGCCTCCTGGAATCCCTTATCACATGGCTTAATAAATTCTTTTGGAATACGTCCACCCACCACCGTGCTTTCGAACTCATATCCTTTACCAGGCTCTTGTGGAATAAGCTTAAAGAGCACGTGACCAAACTGTCCACGTCCACCTGTTTGCTTACTGTACTTCTCTTCGTGATCGATTTCTTCTTGAATCGTTTCTCGGTACGCAACTTGTGGCTGACCCACATTCGTCTCTACCTTAAATTCACGCCTCATACGATCCACAATAATATCGAGGTGGAGCTCTCCCATTCCAGAGATGATCACCTGTCCGGTTTCTTCATCAGACTTTACACGGAAGGTAGGGTCTTCTTCGGAAAGTTTTTGCAGTGCGATACCCATCTTCTCTTGGTCTGCCTTCGTCTTTGGCTCAACAGCGATAGAGATCACTGGTTCTGCAAACGTGATATTCTCCAATTGAATTGGATGATCTTCATCACAAAGCGTATCTCCTGTGCGTGTATCTTTTAGTCCAATCACCGCAGCAATATCTCCTGCTCGTACCTCTTGAATTTCCTCACGGGAGTTTGCATGCATTCGTACAATACGACCAATACGTTCTTTTTTACCTTTCGTAGCATTGATCACACCGCTTCCAGACTTGAGTACTCCGGAATACACACGAATGAACGTAAGCTTTCCAACAAATGGGTCTGTAGCGATTTTAAAAGCAAGTGCTGCAAGCGGTTCATCGTCAGAGGACTTGCGCTCTACTTCGGTATCGTCATCTGGGTTGGTTCCTGTAGCCGGTGGAATATCCAGTGGTGATGGAAGGTACGCAACAACAGCATCGAGCATCAGCTGCACACCAATGTTCTTTAGTGAGCTTCCACAGAGAACAGGGTAGATCTTTCCGGAGATGGTCCCGATGCGCAGCCCTTTTACAATCTGCTCATCAGTAAGTGCTCCATTTTCTAGATACGCATCCAGTAATTCGTCATCACACTCTGCGACCTTCTCCATCAGCGTTGCGCGATATTCATTGATGTCACTCTCCATATCAGCAGGAACATCGATCTCATCTATCTTCTCTCCGTGTTCACCAGAGAAGGAGTATGCCTTCTTTTTTACGAGATCTACAACACCAGAAAATTCTCCTTCTACTCCAATGGGAAGTTGGATCGCTACGGCATCTTTGCTCAGGCGATCGTGAATGGAACCGAGCGACATCGCAAAGTCTCCACCGATCTTGTCCATCTTGTTGATAAACGCAATACGAGGAACGTCGTACTTGTCTGCTTGGCGCCATACAGTTTCGCTCTGTGGCTCTACACCTTGGGATCCATCAAACACCGCAACACCACCATCGAGAACACGAAGGCTACGCTCTACCTCTGCAGTAAAGTCCACGTGCCCTGGGGTGTCGATGATGTTAATGGTGCAGTCGATCTCTTCTCCATCTACATTATTAGCCTTCCAATGACACTGCGTTGCGGCAGACGTAATAGTGATACCACGCTCTTGCTCCTGTTCCATCCAGTCCATGGTTGCTTCTCCTTCGTGCACCTCACCGATCTTGTAACTCACACCCGTGTAAAAGAGTACACGTTCTGTGGTAGTAGTCTTACCAGCATCGATGTGCGCGATAATTCCGATATTTCGTACATTCTTGAGGTCCATAAACTTTCATTGGAAAAATTCCAGCCTACTCTACGGAATTTAGGCTCTAAAAGCAATGCACAGACCCGTTTTCTTTTAGGCAACCAGCCGTTCCTCAGAGGCGACTGGCGGCTTGGTCCTTTTGCCTCCATCGACAGCATTCGCTAAGGAAACACGCTTATTACTTGATGCAGCCTTCACCTCTTCCCTTTTTTCATTCCATATCGGGAATATTGGTAGATTTCGTATCCCAGCCCATGCAAGCTTGGCAGCTCCTGTCATTGCCCCCCATGCAAGTGTGCCTGCTATACGAAATGGGGTCTTAAAGACCTCTCCAGCGAGAAAAGCTGATCGTTGTCTAATAATGGGAGATGGCTTTCCGGAGATCTCTGCTACCAGGGAATCTATTGGAGATACTACAGCACTGCCAAGTGCCTTACCCACCTTCCCTAAGTGCTCTGCGGTCTTTTGTAGTACCATTAGTATATTATACTATATTTTCTTATATTTAGCAAATACCCCTACTGCCAATTCACAATCGCAGAGCACCTCTACTGGGGGGTGCGAAGAGCTTCGCTATTCTCTTGTCCCTTTTTTCTTGATAAAAAAAGGACGAAAAAATCAAGGCAGACTGGACTCGGGCGAAGAAAAATTTAAGCTCGCTTGGTAGCGCTCCTCAACTAAGGTCACTGCGTTTGCCTACGGCAACTTAGCATTCGTCGCTAAGCTTCTATAACTCTTGTGGGGATCTTCGCTCTCAAACACCGCAGTCTGCCATGCCCACCCATGCCGTTACACTCGTCTGCCACTGTAGTGTGGACGAAGATGACTGTACGGTATAATCAATGTAGCGACGCAGTGCGAAGCTGCTTAGCAGACTTCGTCCAGGAGCGCTCGGCTCTGTGCTCTCATTATTGCTTCGTCCACATCAGTGGCAAAGATTTTTGATTACTTTTCATCTGAAAAGTAACAAGAAGAAAGAAATCAATGCGGGCAGAAGAAAGAACGAGCAGAAACATCAATTAATTGATATATTGATATGCTACAGGCAGGAATTACCTCGATTATCTTGCCAAATGCGCAAAGGCCTTGTTGGCCTGTGCCATACGGATGACATCCTGCTTCTTCTTAAACGCAGCTCCCTGATCGGTTGATGCATCCAGAAGCTCCATGGCAAGACGCTGAGCCATGGGAATTCCTTTACGATCTCTTGCGGCCTTAATGATCCAACGGATACTCAGAGACTGCTGACGCTTTGGGTTTACCTCTACAGGAACCTGATACACAGACCCTCCAACACGCTTTGGTTTTACCTCAACCAGTGGCGTGATGTTGAGCATCGCTTTGTTAAATACTTCTAGTGGTGTGTCTTTGGTTCGAGTCTTGATGATGTCCATAGCATCCCAGAAGATCTTTCGGGCAGTTGCCTTTTTTCCTTTGAGCATGATGCAGTTTATGAACTTTTCGATCACCAGATCAGAATCCTTTGGAATATATACTTTAACAGGAGTAGCCATAAAGAGAGGTTAAGAAGTTTTTTTAGGACGCTTTGCACCGTAGGCAGATCGGCCTTGCCTTCGTGAATGCACACCTTCGGTATCAAGAACACCACGAACAATGTGGTAACGCACTCCAGGAAGGTCCTTTACACGACCTCCACGAACAAGCACAACGGAGTGTTCTTGTAGGTTGTGTCCTTCTCCACCGATGTAGGCCTTTACCTCGTGACCGTTTGTAAGCCGTACACGGGCAATCTTACGTAGGGCAGAGTTTGGCTTCTTTGGTGTCATAGTCGTGACCTTGATACACACACCACGCTTGAAAGGACACCCTTTCCTCATAGGGACATTCTTTAATTTCAGAGCATTCCAGCTGTACTGAAGCGCAGGAGACTTGCTCTTCTTTTTCTTGTCCTGGCGACCTTTGCGAATGAGTTGATTTACGGTAGGCATAATAATACGGGTAATCGCCCGATGGCGTCATTTATCGACACCCAAGATCAGGCAAAAGGACTGTAAAGCCTCTAAGGCTCTAAGTAAAGGAAAATACGGAATATTCTTTAGGCCATTGAGTCCATACCACTATCTGGCTGCATACTTGTGATCTGTATAGCGTGATCTTTTCCATCTGCTATATGCATAGTAGGATTTGATCTTCCAACAAATTCATTCTTGAATATAGTTCCTATTGTTGCAGCTTCACCTGTTTTTGTTTTCTTAAATATCCTATCAAAGTATTCTGAGTGAGTCTTACCGCTATCTGTGTAGGAAGACTGTCCA
>CAJXJE010000057.1 GCA_913054215.1 uncultured Candidatus Peregrinibacteria bacterium
ATACCTCCTCCACTAAACCTGTCACCAGTTTGTACAGCAATTTGAACCTCTTGCAGCTCAGGGTGATCTTGTTGTGCCTTTGTCCATGCATCAAGAATTTCATTGCTTGGATCATTTGGGCCTGTGCTAGTGATGTTAGAAGCTATATATATAAAATAACATTATATATATATTTGTCAATAGTGGCTTCCCAGAGTGGGTGTTTTCCGAACTCTTGAAAGTGTATCAATCGATAAGAGATATTCGTGTGCCAGCGATGGAGGGTGCTTTCTGAAAGCTAATCAGGCCCTCCAAGCAAGCTCTTGATGCTAGTCGCTCAAAAGATCTCTAATGCGCTGTCTTAATTCCTCCGACATTTCTTCATCATCAATTGCATCGGTCAGCACAACATTACGCTCGCTATCATTAAGTTTATGAATGATCAGAGCATCTTCAAACTGACTAATGTCTGTGACATATCGAACAGTGTATGAAGTACTCGGCGTTAATCGCACAGTGAATTGCCCACTTTCATTTGTCTCCCCAGTAGATACTAAGTTTTCTGAGCTATCGAATACTCCATATGCTAATTCCTTTAGCCGTGGGGGTGGATCGAATTTCTGTATCAACGATATTAAATGCTGCCTTCCTTTTTCTTGATCTTCATCAAGTGGAAGAACAGAAACAGAAAAAGAGTAGCTAGAAGATACTATGGAGCGATATTCGCCAGCTACAAATTGATGTTGCTGAATAGCAGAAAGGGCATCCTGAGATTCTTGTGTTTGCCTTTGTTGTTCGGATGTTAATCTCATAGTATATTATATTATGCTAATTGATATATGTCAATATTCATTGATGCGGCGAAATACCTTCTAATGCTGCACGTCTTCCTCATAATCGTCTGTGTGGACTATGGATTGCTGCGAGAGGATGCCGTGCTTGAGGGCGTTGAAGATCTTTTTCTTGTACGATGCAGTTGTTGCTAACGAAGCCATGTGTACATTTTACATGAGTCAACGGGCATTCCTGAGGTTCGTCTGCTTGCCTTGTACTTGCAATACCTCCTTTCCCACTTCCAAAATCGAATTTTGTTGGAGCGGGCGAGCGGAATCGAACCGCCGTCATCAGCTTGGAAGGCTGGGATAATAGCCACTATACGACGCCCGCTTGTGTAAAAAAGAACGTGGACATCTTATTTAATTCGCTGCATTCTGTGAAGTGATTTTCATCACCTTCTCTTTGCTCAGCGGTTTCCAGGGATGGCAACTACAGAGCCTTTTGATGATAAGAAGAGATCCAACAACCAATCCTCGGTCTTTCAGTATCTGCATCCCATATTCAGAGCACGTTGGCTCATGCCGGCAGAACCCGTAGGGGTGTTTGTGCCGCAAAGGCCCATGATCTGGCGATAGCGTCGCTTGATAGACTGTGATGATCTGTATCATCACATTTCGGGGAGCATGCCAGAGGGTAGATCCAATATTGCGCATTACGAATGAGGAATGTAGGCTAAGTGTACATGGAAACAGTTGTCACCAGCGGAGATATCCTCACCTATCTTAAGATAACGGTTGCCGTGCTACTCGTAGTTGTGTTGTATCACCTCCTGTTTATCACAGTAGATCTACGCAAGGTGTTGCGGAGGATAGAATCTATTACCAAAGAGGTGGAGAACATCATTATGAAGCCTATTAGTGCAGCAGATCAAATTCTTGAGGCAATACTTGGCTTTGTAGAGAATCAATCTAAAGAGAAACCCAAGAAGAAGAAATCTACCAAGAAGAAAAAATAGAGTATGAAAGCGAAGAAGAAAGAACCGGAATCTAAAGGTCTTATAAAGACGATGCGGAGTTTAGACAAGCACATGGAAATGCTTGCTAGTCACTACCAGCCACGCCGCTATCTCTGGATGGGATTCATCAGAGGAATTGTGTACGGTCTTGGTATTATTGTTTCCATCGCTATCGTTCTTCCTTTTCTGCTCGCAATTTTAAGTATGATAGATTGGATCCCCTACGTAGGAGATATTGTTGCAGAAATTATAGCGAGGATGGAGTCAGCGCAGCGACCGTTCTAAATGGATTGCTTATCAATAAATACTCTAACAAACAGTCTTTTTAATACATCTACCGATGCTTCTAGAAGTTCCGATAGCAGATTATTTAAGCGGCGGATTTTACTGTAGAGCTCATTGAGCTGATGAGCACCTCCTGGCCTTGCAGCACGGAATGCTTTGCGTCGTACTTGCTTGCGCAGCACTTTGATTTCTTTTTTGATGTAGTTTCCAAGATCTTTTCTCATCTGCGGTGTTTCTGGCAAAGCAGCAATAGCCTGTGCGCGACTCGATACCGTATCATCATCTCCTTTACCTGTACCTGTAGCACCTCCTCCTCCACCCAAATCGCCTGACTTATCTTCTCCCATAGTCTCAGAAACCTTGTCCATGAGAGATATGGTTTCGAGCAAACCCTCGAATTTTTCGGGTTGTGTTACGACTAGATTACTACTTTTGGTTGTCTCTGTGTGTAGTGCCTGTTTTTCGGGGTTTACTCCACTTGGCATAGATCTATTGTCTCATGTTTTAGCCAAAAAATCAATGTTGATTGGCTGATTCACTGAAGAATTCCTCGCTGTTTGCGGGATGTACAGAAGTTCGGTAGGCTGCAGTTTATGAGTGAACAGACCATATTCCACAAGATCATTGCAGGGGAAATCCCCTGTGAGATGGTGTATGAGACAGACGAGGTCTTAGGATTTAACGATATCCATCCCAAGGCGCCGACTCACGTCCTCTTTGTTGCAAAGAGAGAAGAAGACTTTGTTCCATCCATTATGGATCTGACGGATGAAACTGCGCATGTTCCCTGTAAACTTATCCATGCTGCACAGGAGTTTGCAAAGGAAAAGGGGATCGATGGATACAAGCTGACGTTTCACTGTGGCGCGAAGGGTGGACAGGAGGTGTTTTACCTCCATTTGCACTTTATGAGTCAGCAGGAACTTTGAAAGGTTTACGCTTTGAATCCAGCAGCTTCAGCCTCCTTTTCGTCCTTAAAGAATACGCGGTTCTCTTCTTTAATCTTCTTTCCTCCAGCGGAGTCTACGGCGTAATACTTCTTACCAGTCTTCGAAGCGACAAATGCTGCATCGGGTGCATCTCCGACATCCATACTCAGTTGCTCAGCGTCCTTTGACTTTTTAGCATCCTTTGCCCCTTCTTTCTCCTCGGTCTTTTCCTCTTTCTTTGCCTTTGCAGCTTCTTTTTCCTTTTTAGCTTTCTTTGCTTCTTCTTCTGCTTGTTCAGCTTTTATGCGCTCAAGTGTTTCTTTATCGATGGGGAGTAATGCTTTCACAGACAGACCGATACGGCGTTCATCAATATCAATATTGATGACCTGTGCGTCGATCTTCTGGCCAATCGTTAGAGCTTGGGATGGGTCTTCGATCTTCGTGTGTGATAACTCTGTAAGGTGCACGAGGCCGTTAATATCCTTTTCAAGGCGCAGGAATGCTCCGTAGTCTGCAAAGCGCACAACGGTTCCTGATACCTTTTTCCCGACAGGGTAGCGTTCGGCAATTTCTTCCCATGGGTCCTTGGTGAGCTGCTTTACCGAGAGGCTGAGCTTGTCTCCCTCCAGACCGATAACCTTTACTCGTACTTTGTCTCCGACATGTGCGTGCTCTGATGGGTTTTTGACGTGTCCCCATGCGATTTCTGAAATGTGCACGAGTCCTTCGAGTCCATCGAAGGCTACAAAGACTCCAAACTTCACAATACCAGTTACCATACCGTCCTTCTCGTCACCAAGTGCGAGGGACTCAAGAGACTTTGATCGCTCTTCTGCCATAGCCTCACGTTCTGATACGACGATCTTTCCAGCTTCTTCATCCATTGTAATGATTTTTACGGTGAAGTTGTGACCAATGTACTTCGCCAGTCGTGAAATAATTTCACTACTGTCTGCGTTATTCACACGAGGGTAGTGCATTGGGGCGAGTTGGCTTACCGGCAAGAATGTGCGGATACCATCAATGTTCGCAAGAAGACCTCCCTTGTTCGCCTCTTGTGCTGCAAACTTCATAGTACCATCGGTGTCTACGAGTTCGTGGAACCTATCCCATGCTTTTTGTTGGCTTGCCATGCGCAGGCTGAGTACAATCATTCCTTCATCGTTTTCTTCTTCGAGTACGAGTGCGACAACCTCATCACCAATCTTTAACTCTCTGAATGTGTTAAAAGAATCTCGCAGTTCACGACCAGACACAATACCAACAGCAATACCGTTAATATCAATGAGGAGTTTGTTCTTTCCACGGAAGACCACTTTTCCTTCTACAGATTCTCCTGGACGTACGCGAAGAGGCTCTGGAGCATCCAAGAGGAGCTTATCCATGAGGTCAGATTGCTGTGCAGTAGCTGTAGCCATAGTAAATATTTGGTGCAAGTGGGAGAAAGTAGAGTGGGGGTTCTGGTCGCCCTTGCACGAGCAACAAGCCAGAATTCTCGCTAATTCTCCACTATATACGGTCTAGGTCAACTATATTGATAGTTTTCTCTTAGATCTGTATCAGTGATGTGTTCAAATCCTTTGGTAATTTTTGCTCCTGGCTGGTTGTAGGGTTGTATATCTGGTAATACAGCTCAATGAGCTCTATCGTTGTTAAGCGGCGGGTTGAGAGGCCGATATTACGTAGTCCTGCGTCGACAAGGTTCACACGGTCTTTTAGTTTTGCAGCTTTCTGGGTGAAATACTTTCGGTGGTAGGTGATTTTGGATTTGGAATCATCAATACCAATCCATGAGAAGAATTGTGAGAGAGGGGATTTCTTCTGCTCAGTATCATCAAGGGGAACTACAACGAGGAATCTTTTCTGCATAATGTCTGCTACTTCCACTATTTTCTCGACAAACAGCGCATAGGATTCAGTTTGCTCTCGCAAGAGATCATTCTCTTGAACGATCGCCTTCTGGCGAATTTGTTCGATGTAGGGGTCGATATTTACTTTGGTAGATCGGATAACAATCTGCAGGGGAAATGTGAGTGTATTGATAAATGACTCGTATCCAGAAATGATACCCTGCTGCTCTGTCTCGCTCTTTAGGTTAAAGTTAAGTGTTTCTACTTCCAGCACGGCGCGCAAACCACCTTTCTTCAGAAGGACGGTATCGTTTCGGATTTCAGAGATAGGGACGAACCGTTGGGTTGCCACCTTCTTATTGCGTTGACGCCTGCGGACGAGATTATTTTTTTCCTTAGGCATGTGAAGGCGGGGGAGTAATGTCGCGCATCAAGCCACCTCCAAGCGAGCCGGAGTTTTTCTCTGTTGGTGTAATGTCGTCTACTGGCTTGTCTCGTTTTTCTGCTTTAAAGCGATTCGGATTCACTGGCTTCTTTTCCACTTCCTCTGCTTGCTGTATTTCGGTTTCTTGTGGA
>CAJXJE010000058.1 GCA_913054215.1 uncultured Candidatus Peregrinibacteria bacterium
TTGATCCTGACACCACCAATCTCCTCTTCGACAGAAGCGTTTGTCGATAACGCGCCCATCTTCATGAATAGGAAGTGGATAGGCTTTGATGGCAACCTCTAACTTATCGAGAAGTTTTATAGGGTCATCATCAAATACCATATTGGGAGCAACCTTGCGCTTACAGAGATCTACAACAACATGCGGAATATGGTCACTAATTCCTCCAGTTCCCGTAAGGACACCGAGTGGTCGGCCTTCTTCGTACGCAATAGTGAATTCATTCAGTGTTCCTATTCCTCCACCAATAATAATGACACCATCTGAAGAGCGGATATTAATGATATCTCGCTCCATGAACCCTGCCCCTGTGTAGATAATAAAATCATTCTCGTGAGGTGACTGATATTCCTTCGCGTGCTCTTCGAGAGAGAAAGCAGGAGAAATACCGACGGTGAAACCTCCCTCTTCCTTAGCTCCAAGTAGAGCATCATTCGGAAGCCCTGGGCATGCACCATTAATGAATATATGACCTCTACGAGCAATCTCTTTCCCAAGTTCTATAGAAACTTTACAAGCATGTTCACTTTGAACTTGTGGCCCTGAGGCCGAACCCATAACACCAATCTTTAGCCTGTGCTTGTGTTCATCAGTCATAGTTCTTGGTGAGTATAGAGTACTATTCCTCTTCTTGTTCAGTTGGCTCTTCAACTGAACTCATCAGGATCTCGTTAACGGTGACCGTTGCAGTACCTTGTGCTGTCTGCACTTGAAACTGAAAGTTTGCCACAGGGAACTTTCGCATGCCCTCAGGTGGGCGAAAACCAGCGTAGGCAAACATGAGAATAAGACCGAATATGAATGTTGCTTTCATACATATATTATACTATATTTTAGCATAAATGACAATTGCCTATTTATGGCCTATGTTAGCGCTGATCTGCCCCACTACCGAGAAAGTTGTATCTATTTGTATTATGCTCCTCATTGGTCTGGCTATAGTGAATCTGGCCTTCTTTATCATGTAGATAGTACCAATAGGCTGACTCCTGAGGCCTCAGAGTAGCAATGATGCTTTTGAGGCTCACACTGGAAATAGGCCCCGGTGGAAGGCCTTTGAATTTGCGCAAATTGTAAGGGGAATTTGTATTAAGATCTCCGTGAGTGATTTTAGCTGTCGGCTTATTGACTATGTACCTGACCGCTGCGTCTATCCCCAATCCCCACCCTGCGTCATAGCGTTTCCAGAGTATCCCTGCCACAATCGCTCGCTCTTCGTCTGTACGTGTTTCCTCCTCCACGAGAGAAGCCATGGAGATAAATTCATGAAGTGTGCGATTAGAGACAGCTATGGCGTCACCGTGCTCCTCTACAACATTAGACCGAAAGGCATTGAGCATACGTTCGAAGAAGAACTTCACGACAAACTCATCGACCGGAACATAGTACGTATCGGGGAACAAATATCCTTCTAGCTTTCCACCACGATCTGCCAACTGACCTACTTCTGTAGGAAGAAAACCATACGTCTCAAAGTCGCACACATTGGCACAGCGCACCGCTTCCCCTTCTTCTGTTAGCTCCATCTCTGTAAGGAGAGCATCAATATCACGTACTGTGAATCCCTCTGGAATAGTGACAATCATTTCTTCTGCACGACCTGATTGCAAGATACGTACAACGTCATCTACCGATTGTGACGTATCCAACAAGTACACTCCTGCTTGCAGTGAACCATCAAGACCCTTGAGCTTGAGATAGAGCTTGAAAACAATGCGAGAACGAATCAGGCCACTTGCTTTCAGCTGATCGGCTATGTGTGATGTCGTTGATCCTGCTTCAATCGTTACTTTTGTACGTGTAGCCAAAGAAGAATCAACGGGGCTAAGAGCTGCTACATACCAGAAATATCCAGCTACAGATAACGCGATAATGAAAAGGAGAATCTTTTTCATAGGCTTTATGAATTTCCCATTGCTCCCATCCCCTTCTCTGGCATACCCATCCCCATCTGACCCATTACGCCTTGCATTTTTTCTGTTGCAACTACCTGAGCCTTTTTAAGAGAGCGGTTCAGCGCATCTTTGAGGAGCTCTGGGATACGTGCCCGATCGACGTCGTCTGCGATCGTGATAGAGATAATCTCCTGCTCTGCGTTCACGGTAACCACTACCCCTTCAGCTTCAGCCTCTACGTGGATGTTTTTGAGCTCCTTCTTGATCTTTTTAGCCTCTTTCTGGAGCTTGAACATGTCTTTTGCTTGCTTAAATGATGTCATAGTACGCAGAGTTTACAAGAACCAGACGCCGAGATACACATAAATGGCAAAAAACTCCGAAAAGTGGTACAATAGTATAGTTATGAATATCGGTCTATTCAGTTACAGTCTCGTAGAAATAACGACCAGCTTAGAGTCTGTGTCGATCTTCTTTGCTGCAATCATCGGATACATTGGTGTAACGGTGATGGCATATGGAGGCATTAAGAGTGCCTTGCACTTTATCCTGTCTTCTATCCGCGGAAATAACCACCTGCCCTACATTCGTATAGATCTCGGTAAGCACTTGGCTTTGGGCCTCGAATTTTTGGTGGGAAAAGATATTATCGAAACCATCATTCGCCCCAGCTGGGATGATCTTGGAAAGCTTGCAGCTATTATTGCCCTACGAACTGCAGTAACGATGATGCTGAGTTGGGAGCTGAAAGAAATACAAGAAGAGATTGCTCAAGACGAAGCGTATATGAGAATGAGTGGAGCAAAGAAGAAGAAATAGGTCTCTCCTAAGAGGTAATACCGATCCTATCTTCGATTTCTTGATTGACGAAGACTTTCTTTCGTCCGTACTTCATACGGCTGTATTCCTTAATGAGCCCTCCGAGTTTCTCGTTGCGCTCGGATTCATCATAGATCGTGTTCATGCTAAACGGCCTTGAGGTCGTGTTATTGATATTGAGTTTCGTATAACACTGGAAGTTCGGAATGTTTATAACATCCTGCTCGGAGAGAAGGGGTGCCATTTCTTTTGCCAAGTATTCTGCATCTTCTGCACCGACTTTAAATGAGCTCATGCTTCCAACGTTACCAAATACTGCGTCTCGCAGTTTGGAGCTAGCAGAACCATAGGCTTCTGTTTTACCGACGAGCTGTCCTATAAACTGGTGCGCCATGATGAGCCCGAGTTCGTACTTACGTGCCTCAGAGAGGATAGTCGCAAACGCATCGGTGACGAAGTTCTGGAACTCATCCACATACAAATAGAAACGACGACGATCTTCTTTGGGCATGTCTGCACGACCCATTGCAGCCATGTTGATTTTGTTCACGAAGATCAAACCCAGTAGCTGTGCGTTAGTATCGCCAATTTTACCCTTAGACAAATTGACAAGAAGCACCTTACCCGTATCCATGATCTCACGAATATTAAACGCAGACTTTGGCTGACCGATAATATTACGCATCGTCGTGTTCGTAATAAACGGACCAAACTTAGAACTAAAGTATGGGATCATCTCTTCTTTTTCCCTCTGTCCAGTTTTGGCCATTTCATTTTCCCAGAAACTACGCACTACAGGATTGCGGCACTTACTGACCTTGTAGCGCTGGAAATCATCATCCACGAACATGCGTGGAACATCAATGATCGTTGCACCTTCCTCTTCATCATCCATGAGAGTGAGACATCCATTGCGGAAGTAGTGCTGAATACGTGGACCGAAGATTTCATTACCGAACAACTTAATAAAGATTTCCATCGCATCCAAAGAGGCGCGGTCTTTCTCTTCTGGTGTATTTGCCTCCAGAAGGTTGAGTCCCATTGGTCGTTCTGAATCTGCAGGGTTAAACAATACAATATCCTTGGCACGCTCTTTCGGTGTATGTGCTAGGGCGTCTTCGATAAGATCTCCATGTGGGTCGATCATACATACCCCCTCTCCATTTTTAATATCCTGGCGAGACATCCAACTGAGGAATGCAGATTTACCGGTACCAGATTTACCAATGATATAGTGATGCCTGGTACGGTCTTTGGGCAGGAACCGTATTTCTGTTGCTGATGCTCTGTAGTTATTGATCCCAAGCAGTATCCCCTCCTCTGGTGGATGTGGCGGTGGAGGGAGTACCTTAGAGGCAGTCCACTGGATAATAGGAATTTTGTTGTAACGACTATCTGGAAAGTGAAAGAGGCCTGCCAGTTCTCTTTCTACGAGCAAAGACTTCTTATGCATAAAACCATTGAAGCGATATTTCCAGAGTTTGTAGAAAATCTTCGCATTCCACTCTAGAGGAAAGAAGTCAATAAACATGCGGCGATTCACCAATACGTTTCCGTACAGATCTTTGAACGCATTGAAAGCCACCTGCATGTTGTTCGTGATTTCCATAGATCTGTTCCATGAATCGCTTGCTGCAAAAATACGAATAGATGTGTGGTAAAAACTCATACCCGCTTTTTCTCCCATGCGCTTATAGAGTTCTTCTTCTGGTTGAATCATGCGAACAAATGAGTCGCCGCTCTTTGCCCCAGGGGCCATAGTGCTGGTGTCACCTGTTGCAATACCAGAGACCAGCTCTCCAATAATTTTCAAGCCGGGAATGTGGCTAAGCCAGTGATCCTTCTTTCCCTTAAAGCTCACGCTCGCATGCAGCCTCGCCTTCTTGTTCCACTTTCCAGAAAAGGACGGTGTAAGCACCATTTGAATACATGCTGTTTCATCGGCACCCAATTTACTCAAAACGTTAGCAACACCATTCAATGGATCGTCTTGCATCTGTTCGTAGAAACGAATGGGAAACATATACTTCTTCTGCAACATCATGTTATACGCGACCATCTTGAAACCTTTAGGCCAGATATCGGGTGTATCTTGTACCGTGACCTCGGCATCAGGATAAAATGCGGTGATTTGCTTTTCGACAATAGACACCAGCTTCGGATTCGTCACCACATACATGGTGAGTTGTCCTTTTTCGACATACATCTCAAAACTAATGCAGATGTAACGATAGAACCAGAAATGTATCATCTGGTAGAAGTTGAGCGACTTAATCTCCCAGAGTGCACGGAAGAGTTGCTCCATGATGGCAATCTTCTCTTTAAAGTCTTTTTCTGTACGCTTCTCTTGGTCGATCTTCGTCTCCTGACGCGGAAGCAATATTTTGAGTGCTATGAGTTTCTTGCCTTCTTTGTGTGCATACCAGTGACGAAACATCGTTTTTGATACACGCCAGGTAACGTAGAGCATGATAATGCCGAACGTTGTACCAAATGGCGATGATATAAATTCACGACCTAGCCATCCCCAAAATCCGTCAGTAAATAGCGTAATGCTACTGATTATCATCAGCCAGAGAAATGGCCAGGTACCGTAGCGGAGAAATTTTACCAAGGGCT
>CAJXJE010000059.1 GCA_913054215.1 uncultured Candidatus Peregrinibacteria bacterium
AGAGTGCGTAGCGATCTGACACAATAATTTGCCCTTTTTTCAGTGCAGTATCTATCTCTGTACTGACATGATTTGCTCTATCCGCACAAAAAAGTAGTTGAATAGCATCTGGAGAAGGCATGGTATCTCGAAGTAACATACCGCGTACCTCTTGACCAATTGCTGATTCTGTGGGCTCCGCAGTCAGCAAGACGTTCTTCTGACTTTTGCGCAAGTTATCAACCAAAAAGGCACATTGGCGTGTTGTACCAGAACCATCGGGGCCTTCGAAAACAATAAACTGTCCTTTCATAGAGTTTCCGGAGTATACCACTCTATCTGATCAACCTTCAATAAAAGCCTAAAATCTGCTATAATCAGTCGATACCCCCGATTCTATGGGCCCGCTTGATTTGATACGGCATCCGCTGATCTTCACCGGCATCACCTTGCCAGAATTCATACACTGGTACTTCTGGGATCAACCAAAGCGTATTCTGACGGTGTTCTTTGAGTACCTAAGAGCATTAATAGAAATCTTTTCATTTATTTTTCTGGTACGTACGCTCTTTTCTCCATGGAGGCAGATTACGGACCCATACCAAAAGCGTGGGTTTAACCTGAGTCAATTTTCGCAAACGCTAACGTTGAATATGATGAGTAGAACAATTGGGTTCCTCTTTCGCTCGGTGACGCTTTTCTTTGGTCTTGCCGCAGTGGTTATTTTACTGGTTTGCTTTGCTGCCTTTTATTTAGCGTGGCTCGCGTTCCCGATACTCTTTTGGGTTGGTCTTACCTACGTTTTCAGTGCCGCTTTCTAGTATGCAAGTTCTATTTGATCCAACGGCAACCAGAGCATTCTCGGCTCGCGTACTGAGACGTTTTGTAGAAGGACCTATCGCCATACTTATTCTTGTACTTACTGTTGCAGTAGTTCTGTTCGAGGATTACCGCGAGCAAACACTAAACCACTTTATTGTCGGTATTTCACTACTGACGTTTGGGTACATTGTTATCCAGAGTTTTATTGCGGATATGTTAGAGAATGATAATCGCAAAGCACTCAGTAAAAAGAATTCTGCCTGTCTTCTAACCTATCATGTATTGCGGAGACTCAATAAAAAGTCTGATACATCCTATAAACTTCTTGAAGCTGTCACCAAGACAGAGCGTGGGGAATTTATTCTGAATGAAATGGGTCTCGAGAGAGATCATCTTTTAGAGATAGCAAAACCAGAAATAGGTAACGAGAAGATCGTCCCGTTCCTTGTTGAGGCGGCTGCCAATATGCAACGCTTTGGCGCGCGCAAGATGGACGCCGACATTGTGCTGTACACATTATTCTCTCGAGAAGGAGCGTTTGAGAATCTACTCAACTCCCTAGATCTTTCTCTTGCTGATATGGAGATGATTGTGAAATGGGAGAATTACCACGCAGCAGTGTGGCACAAAGATAAAGGGTGGAGTCCTGCAGGTTTAATAAAGTCCTTTGGTGGAATGGGTCGCAAGTGGGTGATGGGATTTAATGACGTACTTGATAGCATAACCGAAGATATCAGTCAGAATATTCTCTATCGCGGAGAGCACAAAGTTACCATTCACTTAGACAGGCTTAAGGATGCGATGCATGTTCTGTCGCGCTCCAGCCAACACAACATTATTATCACTGGTGATGACGGTTCTGGTAAACAGACCTTCGTTGAAAATATTGCCTATCAGTTGCGGCTCCAAGAGAGTCAGCAGGGATATGCCTATACACACGTTCTCAAATTGAAAGCCCAAGATCTTCTCTCGGGTGTGCACGATCCGGATACAGTGCTCCTAGGCGCTCTTAAGCGGGCCGACCATCAGGGGCACTATATCCTTGTGATCGAAAACATCGGTCTCTTTCTTCGGTCGGGGGACGCCAAGATTGCCGGAGTGCTGACCAAATTCCTCCAGTCAAAAAATATCAATATCATAGGTATTGCCGATACCAAAGAATATCACCGATACATCAAGACGAATACTGCACTAGAGTCTCAGTTTGAGGTGATCTCGCTGGAGCCTACGGTATTTGCAGACACGATGTCGGTGCTGATGGAGGAGTACTTTAGTATAGAAGATAGGCAGCATACACACGTAACGTACAAGGCACTCAAGGGAATCATCGACCTCGCAGATCGTTATGTGCACAAAGGGGCTTTCCCCGGCAAGGCAATCGATCTCCTCTACGATGCTGTAGCTAATGCCAAAGATGCAAAGGCGGAGTATGTCACTGAGGAAAATGTTCGTGAAATGATTTCACTGCGTGCACATATGGACATCACCGGTGTAGATGAAAAGCAGAAAGATATCCTGCGCAATCTCGAAGAGCAAATGGCAAAGGAAGTTGTGGGTCAACGAGAAGCTCTCACTTCTATCACCAATGCACTCAAGCGGGCAGGTGCAGACATCACCAATCGTAAAAAGCCTATTGGCACGTTCCTCTTTTTGGGTCCTACCGGTGTCGGTAAGACACAGACAGCCAAAACTCTAGCGACGCACTATTTTGGATCTGTAGACAATATGATCCGTATGGATATGAATGAATACGGAAACGAAGACAGTGTCAGCATGGTGATAGGATCTACCGATCCTCGATATCCATCCGAAGGCTTCCTCACAAGAGCTATCCAAGATAAACCATTCTCCCTCATCCTTCTTGATGAGATAGAAAAGGCAGACAAGAAAGTGCTCAACCTCTTCCTGCAGATTCTCGATGAAGGTCACTTGATCGATGGACAAGGAGTAAAGACCGACTTCCGTAACGCGATTATTATCGCAACATCGAACGCAGGTGCGCAGTTCATTGTCGAGTTCCTGAAAAATCACCAAAATCCAGACCCAGATCAGTTTAAAAAAGAATTGCTCGATGAGCTCATCAAATCCGGGAAGTACTCACCAGAGTTCCTCAACCGATTCGATGATGTTATTTTGTATCAGCCACTAACAAGAGACGAAACGGTTCAAATAGCGTCAATGATGATTGGTTCTATTATCAAGGAGTTAGAGCAGGGCAAAGGTATCGCTATTCAAATAGATGATGATGCGGTAGCAGCAATTGCGGAGAAGGGATATTCAGTGAAGTTTGGTGCACGTGAAATGAAGCGTGCGATTACGGATACGCTCGAGACATATGTCGCAGACTACTTGCTGAACAATGACGTAAAGCGAGGAGCGGTACTCAAGATTACGAAAGGGGACTTGAAGCTATAACTTCTTCACAACAACAGCAATACTGTTGCCCAGCCCCAAGCAGATAACACCTAAGGGTAATACGTGTATGTTTTCTACGATAAAGTGCTTTCGAATATTGTGGATCATCTGGTTACAGTCAAACCCGATGTGGCTATAAATATAGTTACAATCACTCAGCCGCTCAGGCGTCTCTCGTGGCACAGGCAGTCCGAAGAATCTGCGAAAGGTTCTATTCAGAGAAACATACTTGTCACGACCCGTGCAGATGCGATAACAGTTTTTAATAAGAGAAATAACACCGTGCTCAATTGGGAACGTAAATAGACACTGTCCATCTTCTTTGAGGACACTCTTGATGTTTGAAAAGAGATCCTCGAGTTCTTCGCTTGGTAGATGTTCGATCGTTTCAAGACAAGCTACTCGATCAAATAGACCGATGCCAGATCCGAAATCAGATGTAACGGTAATGCTTGGGAAGTTCTTCAGCTTTTCTTTCGCTTGATCGCAAAGCTGCGTCGCAGGATCGAACGCTACGATAGTGACATCACTATTGGCTTTCTGCACTTGCAGACTAAGGTTTCCATCACCACAGCCATAATCCAAAAAACTCTGACTCGAATGAAGATCAAGATATTTGAGTGATGCGCAAAACCGCTGACGGTGCAGCCACCGCTTGATCGGATTCTTACTTCCTATGGTGTACTTTTCGTAATCTGACATCCCACTTAGGCTACCATCTTATTGAGTATGATTGCTATCAGTATCACCTGAGGCACAGTCACGAGAGGGAGGAAGAAACTGATTTTCCAGGACTTCGTAGTCTCTTTCAGAGAAAGTATCTCGGTGTAGTCTGTGGCGACTCCTGTCATGAGGAATGCAAAGGAGTTACCAGGAGCCCCTGCACGTGTCAGCAAATCTCCCGCAACAGGGACTGACCCTTCAGAGCAGACTTCGAGAATGGTAGCGACAAGAAGCGTAAGTCCCAGGCCTGCAAGTGTTGGCCCGAAGTATGTTTGGAACTGATCTGCAGAGACAAATGTTTGCAGGAGTGCAGCCAGTACCGTTCCGAGGAAGATCCAACGCAAAATCATCGCAGATCCCTTTAGTCCATCGTTAAGTGTGAGTGCCATCGTCTTAGGTGTGATGCTTGCTTTAGCAAGTTCAGCCCTAGCTGTAGACCAAAATAGGAAGTCTTCTGGTATATCTTTCTTGTGGGGATTTTCGGGAAGCACTCCCTTACCAACCAGCTTTTCAAAGATGGTTCCAGAGATCAGAGCGATCACCATCGAAAGAAGTAGAAATGTGATAGTCCATTTGAGTCCAATAAGAGCCCACAAGATGAGTGTGAGTGACAGACTGTTCCAGGGGCTTGCGATAAGAAATGCCATCACTTGGCCTAGGCTTGCACCACGCTCATAGAGCTTCATTCCGACAAGCAGTATTCCATGAGAACATAGATCCAGCAGCACTCCAGCACCGGTAGCTCTCAAGAGTCCGCCAAACGTTCCCCCTTTTCCAAGAGCAGAGATAATGAGGTCACGTGGAATATGATCCATTACTCCTACGAAGAAAATTCCCAGCAACATTCCCCACCACATCTTGTTCATGAGAACAAAGATGCTTTCTGAAAATAATGCAACTGTTCCGGAGAGATCAAGAAAATGTGCAGCGTATGCTGCGACAATGATCGTAGTAGTAATAGGCAGTATTACATCTTTGCGTTTGCCAATGGTACAACAGGATTCGGTCACTGTGATACGTGGAACATGCCCATCATTCCGTTGCTAAGATGCTCAGCAATATGACAGTGGAACATCCAGTCTCCGGGATTTGTGATATCAAATAAAAGGTCTACCGTGTGACCAATAGGGACCAAGACTGTGTCTTTCCAGACGAGGTTTTCCTTGGGCACGCCATCTTCGGAAAGCACCAAGAACCGTTGTCCATGAAAGTGAATAGGATGCTGCATTGGGTGGGCACTGTCCTCTTCGTTGATGATGCGCACTTTGACGCGGTCACCGACGGCAAACTTCCACATGAAGTCCATGTTGGCTTCTCCGGTCTGCGCATCTACCATCTTCCATTGGAAGTCCTCGCTTGCCATGGTTAGGTTCATTATTTTCATCGTGTCTTCCCACTCGATTCC
>CAJXJE010000060.1 GCA_913054215.1 uncultured Candidatus Peregrinibacteria bacterium
TTACACTGGTAAACAATGATAGTATTCAGGGGTTTTATAGAGAAAATGGTGCAGGAAGAGAAAAGCTTCTCATTCTCTCGAAGAGGTTGCGTAGCAAACAGGAGCATCTTTCTACCAATTACGTTTATCCAGAGCTTGTAGTGTACGATGAAAAAGGAAAGAGAGTAGATAGTTGGTCTACGTATGGAAAACAAAAAAATGCAGAGAAGATCGCTGCGCTTCCACCCCGCCATATCCCAGGGCGCAATCCTGGATATACAGATAATTTTGTACGCTACAGAGCGTATCGCTCTGGAGGTGTCGAGTGCAGACTGACCGATCCATATACTGGTTACAGAGCTGGTCTACACGGTGCGATTCCAGCTGTGCCAAGTAGTGCAACGGGGTGGTCGAATACTCCGTAGTAGAGATTACTCCTTTTTCTTCTCTTCCTTCTTAGCTGCTTCCTCGGCAACTTCTTCTTCAGGCTCTGCTTCCGCCTTCACATCCTCTACATCCTTTACAGGTTCATCCTCCACAGTTGCTTCTTCTCCAGCCGCCTTCTCTGGCTCTGCTTCAGCTTCTGCATCCTTTGAATCTTCTGCATCTTCTGAATCCTTTGCATCCTCTTCAACAGGTGCCTCCTCTTTCTTTACTTTTGGCTCAGGCTTTTTTGCAGATGTTGGCTTCACCCTTGTTTTTCCTTCATCAACTGCTGCTACTTCCCCTCCTTCAGCTTCTCCTTTTACGACCATCTCTCCGTCTTCATCCGTTTCAAACTCCACAACTTCGATTTCTTCACCACGCAGCTCTGCAAGCTTCGCTTTAAATGCAGGCAGCTCGTCGTAGTTGTACATATCGAGTTCAAAACTTGTGAGGTCTGTAGCGAGACGAATGTTTTGTCCTTTACGACCGATAGCCATAGGACGCTGTGACTCTTCCACGAACACCGCAGCACGCTTTTTCACTTTGCGATCCTCTTCGTCGAGGTGCTCTGTGTCATTTACGATAATTACTGCAGAGATAGCAGCAGGCTGGAGTGCTGTAGAGATCAACTTAATAGGATCTTCACTCCACTCAATCATATCGACACGCTCACCATTAATCTCATCCATCACTGCTTGAATACGCACACCTTTCTGTCCAACACACGCACCAATAGGGTCGATGGTTGGAGAGTTACTGCTTACCGCAACTTTACTTCGGAAACCAGCATCACGTGCGATGGCCATAATCTCCACATCTTCGTTACGTACTTCTGGGATCTCAAGCTCAAGTAACTTCTTCACGAGGTTAGGGTGAGTACGACTGATACGAAGCTGAGGTCCTTTACCTGTTTGCTCAACGGTATCAAGGTACACACGGATACGCTTACCGGTGTAGTAGTGCTCTCCAGGGATCTGCTCACGCCATGGCATAGACACGGTCATACCTTCGATCTCCAGCGTTACCCAGTTCGGTTCGACCTTTGTTACCGTCGCGGTAAGAAGCTCGTGCTCACGGTCTTTAAACATGTCGTACAAACTCTGCTTCTCTGCTTCTTGGAGCTTCTGCAAAATAACCTGCTTTGCAGACTGAGCAGCGATACGTCCGTAACCATCTGGGGTTACATCCATAGTGATCTCATCCCCTTCTTCAACATCACTCTTGATCTTCTTTGCTTCGGCCATGGAGATTTCAAAGTTTTCATTCTCTACTTCTTCTACCACTTCTTTTACCAACAAAATCACCGGCTCGTCGCGGCCTTCCTCCAGCTCGACGCGAATCTCCTGCTCCTTGTTTCCGTAGTCTTTTCGGTACGCAGTCGCGATAGCCTGTTTAATGGCGTCGAGGACTTGGTCCGGTCCGACGTTCTTTTCAGAACAGATTTGATTAATAGCGGCGATGAATGATGCTTTCATGATTGGAGTGGTAAATTATCGAATATTTCAGTAAGCCGACCGTCTTATCCAATAAGACAGTCAAACTTACTCTTATTGTACACCATTCTTGACTCTGCGCAAGGATTCTCCCGTGCATTCTGCTACTATACAGCCATCAAAACCCTCTACATAACCACCGCTTTATCCGGTATTTTGAGTATTTTAGCAGCGACAGCTGCGGATATCTGGCTTTCGGCTCCCATCCCTGTCGTCGGATCCTTTGCGAGCCTTCATTATTACTTAAATCCAGGTATTGCGTGGGGAATTAGGCTCCCTGGAGGGATTCAAGAGATGCTGATACTCCTTGCCATCGTGGCGGTTGGCTCGATGGCGATCAAGGCACGAAACACCCTCAGTTTTATAGCATTTGGGTGCGTGATTGGAGGAGGATTGGCCAATATCGTCGATCGCCTACGCGACGGCTATGTGACAGATTTTGTGCAAATTGGCTCATTTCCCATCTTTAACGTTGCAGATTCGTTTGTCACCATTGGTGTCGGGCTCTTGCTTCTGGAGGCATTTCTCTCCAAAAGGAAGAGATAATTGCTTTGCATTCCTTTATACTCTTCGCCTATGGATATTCGTTACCGCATTCAAGGAGGAGTCCCCCTGAAAGGGGATGTCACCATCAGTGGTTCCAAAAATGCAGCATTGCCGCTGATTGCCGCCTCTGTTCTCTGTAAAGGAGAGACGGTTCTTACGAATGTGCCATTTTTACGTGATGTCAAAGTGATGCTGAAAATCCTCGATTATCTCGGGGCGCAGACGAGTTTTCAAAACGGAACCGTACGCATTCGAACACACGACCTACAAAGCAAACCCATTCCTGCAGAATTCGTTTCAAAACTGCGCGGATCTATTGTTCTCATGGGTCCACTACTCGCACGGTTTGGTGTTGTCGAGATGTGTTACCCTGGTGGGGATGTGATTGGCAAGAGGCCTGTCGCTGCTCATATTTCAGCGTTCGAACAGATGGGAGCTCAAGATACGAGTACGGATGAACTGCTGCACGTACAAGGCAATCTCAAAGCAGGTCGTGTCATTCTCTCAGAGTTCTCAGTCACAGCAACAGAGAATGTTATTATGGCTGCAGCTGTGACTCCAGGTGAAACACGTATTGATATGGCCGCAGCAGAGCCGCACGTACAAGCACTCGCACGGTTTGTGCAAGAGATGGGAGCTGAAGTTGAAGGTATCGGAACACACACTCTGATTATTCGTGGATGCACAGAACTCAAGTGTACAGAGTTCCGTGTTCCATCAGATTATCTCGAAGCCGGAACACTGATTGCAGCAGCCCTTGTGACCCACGGAAAAATACGATTGCATGACGTGGAGTACGAAGATCTGGTGTCGTTTCTCGAGGCTATCAAACGCATGGGTGGAGAGTGGCGCTACGATGCAGACGAGAAAATGCTCTTTATCGATGGAGAGATCTCTTCATTAAAAGCAACCGAAGTACGCAGCAACATCTTCCCAGGATTTCCTACAGATCTCGTCACACCACTCGGTGTAGTGATGACGCAGGCCTCAGGTGTATCACGGATGTTCGAACGTCTCTACGAGGGGCGTATGGCATACTTGTACGAACTTGAGAAGATGGGTGCACATGTCGAAGTGCTCAATGCACATCAGGCGCTTATCATCGGGCCAACGCAATTGCGCGGTCGCACTGTAGCCAGTAACGATGTACGCGCAGGTGCTGCGATGGTACTTGCAGCACTGTGTGCCGAAGGACAAACCACGATCACTGATGTGCGCTATATCGAACGTGGATACGATCATCTCGATGAAAAACTCCGCAGCCTTGGTGCAAATATTACAAAGATTGAAATAGAAGATCCTTCAGATATAGCCTCGAAAGTCACAACGCAAAACGTTGAAAGTTCCGTAAAAGAATCTAAAAAAGTGACTAGTGAGTAGTCACCAATTCCACTACCATCCTTACGCACATGATTACAGTTAACTCTCTCGGCGGCAAAACCATTAAGGTCACTATCGATGGAACAGTGATTATTGCATTTCCAAATGCTGCTGATAAAGAAGCAAACATTTCTCTTCTTGGTGCACCCGAAGAAGAGGTAAAGCGTGGAGTAGTTTCTTGGCCTGGTGAGTACGACATTGGTGGCATTGCTATTCGCGGTATTGGTCATGACGAAGGACAGCGTGTCAGTTATGTCTTGGATGATGGGAAAGTGCGTATTGCATTTCTCTCGTCTCCTCTCCACGATTGGTCAGATCACAACATGCAGCTTCTGGGTGATGTCGATATTCTCTGCATCCCAGCAGATGACGCAAAGATTGCACAGAAGTTTATCGACGAAGTAGACCCGAGGGTCCTTGTGCCTCTTCCTACCAAAGATGAAGCAGTATTCGTAGAGCTTCTCAAGATTGTCGGTGCACAGGATAAAGAGATTGAATCCGAATATAAGCTCAAAGGCGGTCTTCCTGTCGAAGGTCGTGAGGTAGTAATTTTAAAGCCTTCAAAATAGGTATGATATTATCTGTACAAGACAGAGAAACAGAAACAGAAAAAGATCGCGGAAACATGCAGGCATTTATAAATGGTCTCGAGGCAGGAAGAGGACAGTTTCCGAGTGACACTGATCAAATGGTAGAAATCTGCATGAGGAGTGATGCTCTCTGTGGACAATTTTTATTGAGGATAAATCGTCTAGCTTCGTGTCCGGATATGGTGGGTCACATAACCTCGAAAGTACAAACGCGTCTCTATAGATCTGGTGTGTATAGTGTTGCAAATGCACTCACTGGTGCATAAAATGCATGTAAAATCCCTAAAATTGTCTAAATCGCCAATGTAAGGCGTTGTCTACATTGACAAATATGTAAAATAACATACCATAGAAGAGATCCGCAGAAGTTCTTTCATATTTTATATCGTACCCATCCATCAGATAGGAATTAACCACCAGAAATCAGCCGATGGGTTAGCACATAGAGCTCGTAAGAATCCCGGAGAAGAATATAGCGAAATCCTAGAGCAGATCTACGCACTCAGGAGGCAGTTCCAAGGAGGTGAGATAAATGAAATAACAATGGCAAAAGGAATCGGTAAACTCACTGACACTGACTATGAATTTTGGATACCTTCTGGAAACAGATGAGTGTTGAAAGGTTCATGGAATGGGATGAGAACGAGAGAGGTTTCCAAAGGATCGGCGGAGAGATTCATCAACTCTGCTAGCCATACGGTGATCCTATTTCTGCACCTATAGAAGTTAACAGTGTTTTATGATGGTGCATCAAGTAAGGAATACTTGGAACTATTTGCTACCTCAGATACAAGAAATTGCAGGTGCAATGGAAGAGAGGCTCTTGGTTGCAGACGATGCTTTAGCACGGGTAGTAGCTCCTATCCCTGTTGTTGCTACCCAAGGGGATTGGAAC
>CAJXJE010000061.1 GCA_913054215.1 uncultured Candidatus Peregrinibacteria bacterium
CCAAGGGTCGTAGCTTGGCAGTGGTAAATTGCTATCACAGTCCGTGAATTCCACAAGAAACTGTGCAGCTCTTTTTACGAATGTTTCGTACATCGTCTGGAGAAACTCAAAGTCCTGCACATGCTGAAAATGTTTCCACATAGCGTAAATTACCAGTGCGGTTTCATCTTCCTGGATCGGAAGTTGTGCTTTCCCATTGCGAAACCACGGGTGCCATGTGGATCCGACACTCCCATCGGGATTGTATTTATGAAGCATGTAGCCATCCTCGGTTTGGGTTCTGCAACAGAATGCGAAGAACCGACGTGTCACCTCCAAATACTCAGCCTGGTCGAGTGCGAGTGAAATAAACGCACCGTCTCTTGGCCATACGTACGTATATGTATCGCGGTTGAACGCCATAATATCAGCATCGGCTGCAGCCAGTATCCCGCCATTACTATCAGCGTGCAGCCGTATTAAAAGCAAACTTCTCTTGTAGAGATCGATCAAATCTCCGGAGAGCGATCCAAAGTGACGATTGGTTTTGTTCACCCAACTCTTCCAGTAGTTCGCACAGTTTCGTTGCATGCGATCCTGCTTTTCTGTTAGGACAAAATGCTGCAGTTCTACAACTTCCTCCAGATCTTTTCCAAGGCACATCCACATGGTGACCTGCGTATTCACATCAGGTTTGACGGTACAGTAGATGCCAATCGTAGAATCGACTGACCCCTGATCGATTGCTGTGTTGCTCAAATTTCCATCTTCCGCATCACGCCACGTTCCTTCTTTGTTCTGATAATTGTTTTTTCCAATGCTGTAGCCCGATAGACCGCACGCTTGCACTTTCTCTTTGCTGTGGAGAATAGACTCGTATTCACCAAACACAAGTTCTGTGGTGCACTGAATGGGATCTGATGTTTCCCCACCAATCAGGAAGTAGCGCTTTTGCCGGTAGTGAATGACGGAGTTGGTGTACGGTTCGTAGAAGGCGGTATCCTTTTGCTTATCACCATAGATGTGTAGATCATGGTGAAAGAAAACACGCACTTCTTTCTCCGTTCCATCGATACTGGTAATCAGAAAATGGCGTACAAGGATATTTCTGACAGGATGCACGTAGTCATTGGCGATAATTTCTATCCCCAGTTCTTTATTGATCAGTAGCGAGTGTCCTACAAGTGTCTCGGGTTTATAGTTTGGAGTAATATCCCAACTCGGATCCGAGAACCAGCGGAACCCTTTTCCTTTTACCCATACACCCGTCCGATGTACATCGCCGTATGCTGTGTGGTCTTCCATTCCGACATGCGGGTAGTAGAGATCCCGAAGCTGAAGATTTTCATCGAATGTTGCCAGCATGGTGCCGTTACCAATAACGAGAGAGCGAGGCATAGGGAGTGGAATGGAGTGGACCAGCCGTCGCTCCTGTGGGAGCTATGGCAAGCAAGAAGTGGAAAATGGAAAAAGAAATGTGGATAAGAAATATTATGGATTCAATCGTGCACGCAGATCATGTAGGGCATGGCTGTAACGTCGATATGCTTCGTAGGGAGAGTCATAGGGGCTGAAGTATTTGTGCACATCTCCGTCACTCCAGTACTTCGTGCACATGTAGTAAAAGTGATCAGACGTAAGAAGCTTTCTCCAGTTTTCGATCAGTTGGGGGTTTTGCGTTGCTTTTACCTGTTCTTCCAAAGCGTAGATGGAATGCAAAGCAGCATCCTGAATGTGATTACCGGTCCACGCAGACAGATCACGTTCCATATCTGCCCAGGAGATCGTATTGTGGATATCGTACTCATGGGCATCGTCCTTCTTCCAACCGGCGATCACCTGTGAAGGTGTGACAGCCTCTATACCTCTCTCTTCCCAAATACCGGGCAGTGAGCGGAGAAAATCAAAAATTCCAGTGTCTTCCCATTGATGTTCTCCGAATGTTTCATAGTCCATAAAAAGATTTGCACTGTGTCCACCGCTTTGCATCAACCAGTCGGTGAATGTGTGTGCATCCAAAGGATAACCCACCCAAGATTTATCGGAGAAGCGAAATGCGACATCATCAGAGAGTTTGTAGTTTTTCAGAAGTACTGCGATATTCCGTGCTCTTTTTGGCAGCGGTCTATGGTCACGAATAATTTTCTCTCGATGTGCCGGAAGACGAAACGTTGGTGGTCGAAAAAGATCATTCGGATTTCTTCCCTGTAACATGGCATCAGCACCCTCTGCGATAATGCCATGAAATCCCATAAGACGTGCTATCTGTGCAATTTCGTTGTTGTAGATGAGTTCGGTATTACGAAAAACTTTTGGTGTCATACCAAACAGTTCTTCGATGGTATGAACATGCTTCGATATTTGGAAGCAGTACTCTTCCAGCGATATGATACTCGCAAGTGAATGATAATAGGTCTCTGCAAGAAACTCTACTTTCCCAGTTGCTGCAAGCTTTTGGAATGATACTAAGACATCCGGTCCATATTCCTTACATTGATCAAGAAAGACCCCCGAGAGACTGTAGCTCACACGAAAGTCAGGATAGGTTTCCACGAGATCGAGCATGAGTTTGTTTGCCGGCAGATAACACTTCTCTGCGACTTTGCGGAAAATTTGTTCATTCTTCACACGATCAAAATAATCAATGTCTCCTTGTCCGATCTCCGTTATACGAAGATCGCGGAGACGATAAGGCTGGTGAACTTGAAAGTATAAGCAAATGAGTGGCTTCATGCTGAGCAGTAGGTAAGATTCTTGTAGAGAGATTGCACGTGTGCAGCCTGGTTTTGCCACGTAAGCCGATCAAGTACGCTCGGTGCGTATGAGCGAAGCTGGTGTGCAAGTGGCTGCTCACGGAGGACGGTCAGTACGCAGTCTGCCATCTTTGCCGTATCCCAATAATCAACGACAAAACAGTCACTAATGACTTCAGCTGCACCGGATTGTCGTGAGAGAATGACCGGTGTTCCATGTGCAATGGCTTCGAGTGCTACCAATCCAAAGGGTTCTGATATTGATGGCATGACAAAGCAATCAGCTTGCGTATAGAGTTGTTTTACTTCCTCTGATGTCACTTTTCCAGTGAAGATGATAGCGTCCTGCAATCCGTAGCTACAGCTCAGATCAACTAGCTCTTCAAGCATATGTCCATGTCCGGCTATCACAAACTGTACCTCCGGTCGTAGCTGATGCACGTTGGATGCCATTTGCAAAAATTGCACTGCTCCTTTTTGTGTGACCAGTCTACCAAGGAACAAGACAAGAGGATGTTTCTTGGTACATGCTCTCTTCGATTCCAATAGTGCTGCTTTTGGTGGCAAGTCCATGGATCCGTTATGTACCACAGTTATTTTGTCTCCAGAGATTCCGTAGTGCTGCACTAAAACATTCTTTGTATAGTTGCTGACGGCAATCACTTTGTCTGCAGCCTCGAACCCCACGCGCTCCCTTTGGTAAATGTATTCATTAGGAGCGTGATTTGTTCTATCGAGCTCCGTTGCATGGATGTGTGTCACCAGAGGAACGCGGTGGTGAGCAGATGCTCGCCTGCCCGCTTCGTAGGTCATCCAGTCATGACAGTGCACAACGTCGGGTTGCAGATCTTCCGTCATCTTCACACTCGTTTCCGTATAGTTCGCAATAGCTTCTTCCAGATCATGACCGTACACATCTACATTACCCTTGGATACGGTACGCATGCTGGCTTCAAATGATTCAAATGTACTATACGGTTGCAACATGCTTTGCACATGCAGCTTCTGTAGAACTATATCGGTCGGAAAACGCACATCGGTGTCTTCTGTCTCCGATGCATACGGAAGAACAAGCGTCACTTTCACACCGTGATGCAGAAGTCCTCGCACTAATCCTTGGCATGCTACCCCCAGACCTCCCAGATGAAGAGGGGGATACTCCCAACCGAACATGAGGCTGTGTATTGCCATTTTTATTTTTTGTGTGTGAGTTTTTTAACGTAGATACTATCCTAAAGTATACATTAACAACACATTGGCAGATAGATGTTTATATACAAAATTATGGTATAATGTATGTTTTAGTGTAGCAAAACCGCATGTTGATCACTATCCTAGCTGTTGCAACGAAGCCGAGCGAAAAGGAAGTCCGAAGTCTGGTACTAAGGCAAAGGCGACAAATCAAGTTCGGCTCCCCCAACAGATTTCAGCTCGAACCCTTTTGGATGCCTGTATGGGGGTCGAATGTACTGTGAAATATGCTTAGTAATCCTTCGTCGGATCTAAGTAGTCTGGTGTGAGTACAACAGGTGGCAACCAGCTCCACTCTTTTGTGCTGCCGCTAGCTCGGTGTACACGCTTCCTGTACTCTGCCTCAGTCCATCCCTCTCTGATCTCCGCACATTTATTAACGATGTCCTCCTGTGAAGGGGCATTACTGTGACCAGGATGCAGCTTCTCTGCACTGCCATTCACATTTGGCACGACAATTTCCCCGTCCAATCTACGAAGGCCGTGTTCTGCCAATCCTCGATCCACTTCCAGCAAACTCTTTTTTCCGATGTTTCGAATAGCAAGCAGTTCCTCATTGGTAGATTGAACTAAATCCAAAACTGTTTCCTTGCCTTGAAGCTCCAGCGCGTTACTAATACGGGAAGAGAGCTTCAGTTCACTGATATGATCCAGTGCACTGATGATAGGGGTGGTGTTCAGTTCGAGCGTATTTGACATAATAATCTTTTACTCCTCTCATATCAGGATTGCAAGTGCTTTTTCACTCCAATTCAAGCATCCAATACGGGCATTACTGAGGGGCTACTCCCTGTCGTTGCTATTCCTTCCTTTGTATTTTTCGGCGAAGCCAAGGAATGACATTTCTGTGGTGCATTGTTGCTCGTATGCCTCGACCATACATCGTTTTTGATCATCGTTCTCTTGTAGCAGTGAGCGTATCTCTTCCAAGTAGATCGTTTGTTTCCGGCTCTATCTAATTGCGAGTATCAGAAGTTTTTTGCGAAATTCGACCCTTGACATCTATCAATAATCCGTTAGAGTACTTGAGAAGGAAGAAGCGCCGATAACTTTCGCATTGATATGAGTGATCTTCATCAACAACGGTACGAACTAAATGACGATGATGAGAGTGCGCTTGCAGAGCTCGGCTCGTCTCTGATAATCAGCCACTTGGATGCAATGCGCATCGACACGGCAATCAGCAAAATGCCGTCAGAGAAAACTGAGCACCTGCGTAAAATCTTGCGATCCAAGATGGTAAGATTTCTCAATAAAGATTTCCCAGAACCATATGAACATAGATGGTATTGAGTTTACAGGTGATGAGTTAGCTGTACTACTAAC
>CAJXJE010000062.1 GCA_913054215.1 uncultured Candidatus Peregrinibacteria bacterium
CGTTACAGATCTGAATTACTTGAAAGTTCACTGAATTGATATGATCATGTTCTTCAATAATAGGAGGATTAGAATTATGTAGTATATTTGCTATCCATAATCCCATCTCTCTTTGGGCAAGTGTAGCCCCCACACGCTGGAACGATAGACGTCGGAAACGTGGCTCTTTCCATTCTTCAGGAGATTCATCTTTAGGTGGCATCGGAGTATCGGTGACATGGGGTACTTGGGCTTTCAGAACTACCCTTTCTTTTCCGTGTGCTTTGTGGATGTCTTCCTCTAACTCACCAAGTGCTTCAACAAGCCAAATCATATCTTCAGATTGCAAAGACTTTTCTACTGCTATCGATTCTAGAGAATGAGTGATAGTCTCAGAGACAGATGCAAGATACGCATCCAAAGCAGATTCTGTGTCTACAGAATCTCCATCGATAGTACGTGGCAGTCGTTTAAGTGCTTTTTCAAGGCTTACTATAATTCTAATGCAATCATTAAAAGGTGGTTTACCAACTGCATCGCGATCAAAGTATGTGAATGCTGCATTACTTATAGTAAAATTACTGTCAACTATCATGCAATCATGTAACAGATCTGCAAGATCCTGCGAAGTCCATGTTTTGTCTAAGAGAAAAGGACCTGTTTCTCCGGGGGCTGGGGCGTTCGGGTCTTGTAAAGCAGCAATTGCTTTTAGTCTTTCGCTTACTGCACTAGGTGGATCTTCATCAGTAGATAGATCCAAGCGTCCTATCTGCCGTGCAACCTCCTCAAACGTTTCGCGTGCCGCCATTAGAAAATATATGTGGTTCTCATCTTTCTCATCAGCAAAAATTTCGTTTTGTTCAAACTGTTCCAGTACTAAGCGTGTCTCAGCACAAAGCTGATCACGTTGCCACGTGTACTGCAGCTCACCACCTTGGAGAACGTTTTGGATGCAGCTTTGAAGTTGCTTGGAAAATTCTGCAAGAACAGCTTCTACTCTCTGTCGTAGTGACCGATCTGCATAAGACTTCTTCTGCGCACCTCCATACCAACTTTCCACTTCAGCATCGAGACCAGGTTTATGGTAAGAGTGTTTAACCCTCTCTTTGCGTCTTTTGCCCTTTGCCTGGCCAGCTACAACAGCTTCACCTTGT
Organism: uncultured Candidatus Peregrinibacteria bacterium; assembly: GCA_913054215.1. Taxonomy (GTDB): domain Bacteria; phylum Patescibacteriota; class Gracilibacteria; order Peribacterales; family Peribacteraceae; genus UBA2170. The sequence goes on from CAJXJE010000062.1 coordinate 1,134, forward strand.
ATGGTTGTAGCTACGAGCTTTATCAGCTTTTTCTGATTTATGGGGTCTGAGCCGTTATCTGACAAGCTAAATGCCATTTTAAGTAGAAAAGTATACCACTTTTATTAGATATGTCAATCCTGCGCACACCTACAAATAGCTACTCATTTGCCCGGCAGATACTAAATATGGCATTTTACTAAAAAAGCCCCGACTGACGGGGCTTGATATGCGAATATGAAGTGCTTATTGAAGCTTCCACATACCCATACTTCCATGAGGTAGGGTTTTACCCTTAGCAGGGTAGTTGTGAACAATCTCTATACCACTCTCTGCACGTTCTGGATCTTGCTCTATACTGAAGTTTGGAATCTCGTCTGGGTTGTGCTTATTGAGTAGTAAAAGAAGTTCATCTTTTGCAGCTGAATCTCCTTGTTTTACGCCACCCGCATGTCTCAAAAACTTTCCTGTACTACTTCCCTCGAAATCAGAATCAACTGGATCGATCTCTGCAATACGAACGAGTTGACGGTGTGGTACACTCGTAAGCTGAGTTACGTTTAAGTGCCCCATCATTCCCGGACGAATGAGAAGATCGTTATTCTTATAGGGTGCCTCTTCGCTTTCCCAGCGTTTCTTTTTGTGCTCGACAATCTCATTACCCCATGCTTTATCGTTATCTTGGTAGGGTTCTACTTTTGTAATGCGAACTACTTGATCATTGAACGTCATGCGAGACTGCAAGAGATGCTTTCCTACCTGCATCACTGCAGCAGTTGTATTGAGAGGCAGACTATTTTGTTCTACTGAAGCTAGTTCTGCAAAATCCATACCAGTAGTCTCAGAGATAGCATCTTTTACATCATCCTCTGTAAGATCTCCAGCTCTTGCGTTCTTTCTAGCTTGGTCGAGTAAAGCACGTAATCTTTCGATAGGAGTACTTCCGTTTTTTCCACCGACACTCTGTGCAAGGAATGCGTCTCGTAGTGTGCGCTTTAAGTGTTCTGGGGTACCGGCATCTGATTGTTCTGGTGCATCTCTTAGGCTCATAATAGAAGGTGAGAATTTGTAAGAGAGTACTATTCCACAAAATCTGCTTATTTGTCAAGAATTACAGCGAGTAATGTTATCTAAAAGAGGTATACTAGCCACCTATGCAATATACTGCTTACCGAAAACAGAAGTTGAGGAGATCCTTAAACTGTGGGATGAGGCAGCTGCACAAGTCGCAACAGAAGAAGAGCTGAGTTCTGTAGAAGAAAAGTTTGAAGAGCCGCTTATTTAGAGCTCTTTCTTGCGTCTTCGTATCCAACCCATACCACCAGCGACACCTGCTATAGCTACACCTATCATTCCTGGCCCTGTTTGTCCTGCTGGAGGTTGTGCGGTGATCATCGGAGTGACCTGTGCATACGGGTAGTACCCATACGCGAATTGTGTAGGAGCCTGAGGAAGCGGCTGTGGAACGGGCTCAACTGGTGGTGTAACAGGTTTAGGCGGTGGGGCTGGTTTCTCTTTATTGCTAAGTTCCGATTTCACTGCATTGATTCCTGTACAAAGCTCTCCATTGATAATTTCTCCTGGTCGAACTGAGCGGTAAATCTGCTTGGCAAGTAGAATGTTTTTAACGATAGGAATGTGCTGCTTCTTAGCTGCAGCACGAATCATATCTGCCTTTTGGTTTCTTCCCTTTATCACAAGAGTTGAACAAGGATCTTCCCCGTCAATAAATTTGAGGGCATTTGCAATCTCGGTAGGGTTCACTATCACAACATCTGCATCGATCGTAAATATTTCAGTTGCCGCCTTTCGAGTACCAAGTTCAACGATGACGCACTGCGCACTACAACTGTCACCATCGACAGTGTTTCCATCATCGCACTCTTCGTCCTCTTCTTTCGTACCATTTCCACAAATAGGTTCTGTAGCTACTTGCACTTCATCTTGGCAAAATCTGCTACAACCATCTCCCGATACTGTGCTGCCATCATCGCACTGCTCTCCTGGCTCTGTAATGCCATTTCCACATCTTGATTGCTGCAGCGTTCGCATGCAATTCGGCTGGCAAGAAAGGCTTCCATCACATTCTTCTCCGCTATCACGTACGAAGTCCCCACAATAGGGCAGGCGACAATTGAGGCGACACTTGTCTGAGAAGAAGTCTGAATTTCCATCGCCATTATCGCATTCCTCATTATTATCGATAACAAAGTCTCCACAGGTAGACTTAACACAATTAGTTCGACAGGCATTTGCTGCTATATCAGAGTTTTCGTCTCCATTATCACATTCCTCATCTGGATCCAGCACTGCATTTCCACAGAACGGTTCTGTAGATACTTCCGGACGGTCAACTATTCTCGTTGAACATGTAGAAGTACAGGTGCTTCCCTCTGTACCATTTTCAGATCCAAGATCACATTCCTCTGCACCCTCCACCTTGCTATTTCCACACGTCTCTGCAGGTTTTCTAGGAGCGGATGGTTTCTGTGAAGATTTTTTACACGTATCAGAACAGGTTCTGTCTTTAGCAGCATGGTATACACAGGTGTTTTCACCTTCGCAATCGCTATCCAGTCTGCAAGCTTTCGTTGCATCATCCGAACAGACACTGCCGTTATCGCACTGTTCATCATCAGGAGTGTTTGGTTGGTTATCAGCACCTCGCTGCTGGGCAATACCATCTCCACAGAACTCTGTGGTACAAGTTTCACTACATCCATCACCACCTCTAGCTTCTGGTATTCCTCCACCACTTTCACAGGTATCAACAGAAGGTATGTCCGTCCAGAATGAACCATCAAACTGACCACCGTTACAAATACCACCGAAGTCACACTCTTCACCTGGGTCTACACTACCATTTCCACAGCGCGACTCCCTTGGAGTGGTTGATGCAGAAGGTGAACCTGTTGTGCACGCTTGTAAGAACATCCTCTGGCAACCTCCATGTATCGAACCTTCCGGTGTCGTAATCGGTGCAGTGCACGTCTCTCCACAGGTAGCGACTTCGAAGAGGGATACCCCATTGCTCGTACCTGCTTGAGTAGGCTCGCAATCCTCTCCAATTCCTGGGGTAATGACCCCATCACCACAAATAAGTTTTTTGCAATCAAATGAGCAGTTTCCCAAGCCATTAAAGCGTGTTCCTGTATCACATTCCTCACCCAAATCTCTTTGCAAGATAGAGTTTCCACATCCATCCGGTGGATCAGGACGCTTAAAGTACGAACCAGTAGAACCTGCAGAAGATCTATTTCCTCTTCCACCTCCTCCACTTCCCCTAAATATACAGTTACTTTGGCATTGTCCTGTATTAGGAGGATCACATTCCTCCAGGCCTTCGACGATGTTATCTCCACAAACTGCGAGATCACAATCATTTGGACACGAGTCGTTATTATTATTATTTCCATCATCACAGTCTTCCGTAGAGTTCACCACACCATCACCACACTCACCCAAAAATACCCAGTTGACGTTATTGCCTCTATCTACACAACCGGCTGTACACTGCATCAATGCTCCACTTAAAGCATTATTATCTTTTACATCTAGATGCTTGAGAATAGTCGCTCCCGAATCTTCTACAATCAAATACGCCTGACTCCCTGTCACAGAAGCACGCAAATTCATACGTTGATTTACTGCTCCTTGCAATGTAATAGCTCCAGAAACTGTCTGCTCTGTATTCGTCTCGAATGTAAGTGTAGTTGATGTAGTAACTGTTTTTGCTAGCTGGTTAAATGCTGTTGAACCACGAATAGTTTGAGATGTTCCATCAAGTGTTACTGTTCCGCTATTGGTGCGAAGCTCTCCGTAGATATTGAAGTCTCCAGCTACATTGATGGATTTTCCGAAACCAATATCCACTACCCCTGCATAGATTCCAAAATCTCCATTGATATCAATGGCAGACCTCAAGTAGTACGTACCAGATCCTGTTGCCTTGTATCCTGCGTTCAGTACTGAGATTTCCGATCCAGAAAGTGTTCTGTTGTAGATGCGGAAGTCATCCATCGTTCCTATAAAGTTCCCA
>CAJXJE010000063.1 GCA_913054215.1 uncultured Candidatus Peregrinibacteria bacterium
AGGAGGAGTACTGGTGATGTCGGCGATGGTGGCCGAAACGCTGAAACAAGCGAAAGTATAAAGATGACATTCGTGCGTTCTCTGATATGATTCAGCCATGTTTTGGGCTGATGACATTGTTGACCAAATAGAAGAGCGCTTCCACAAAGAAATTAAGGAAGGGACTCCGCTCATCGTACGTGATGAAAAAACACTGTCCGGAAGAGTGCACGTTGGGTCTCTGCGTGGAATTATTTTGCATGGTCTTCTCTCTCAGATTCTTACAGAGAGAAAGATAAAAAACACCAATATGTTCGAGCTCAATGATAATGACCCCATGGATGGTATGCCGACGTACATTGATGAGAAAGAATACGGTCAGCACATGGGAAAGCCGTTGTTTGCGATCCCAGGACTGAATGAAGGAGACGAAAACTTCACAACAGGATTCGGGGAAGAGCTACAAGAAGCCGTAAACCCGATGGGTCTGCCTATCGAGTGGTATCACCTGAGGCCACTGTATGAAGCAGGGAAATTTAATGAAACGATTACTCAAGCATTGGAAAACGCAGAAGCTATTCGGAATATTTATCTGGAAGTGAGTGGCGGACAAAAAGCGGATGACTGGTTTCCTCTTAATGTGATTTGTCCGACCTGTGGAAAGATTGGGACAACCAAAGTAACAGGATGGGACAGCAAAGAGGTGACGTTCGAATGTAAAAAGAATTATGTGAAGTGGGCAGAAGGGTGCGGACATCAGGGAACGATGTCGCCGTTTGATGGAACCGCAACACTGCCGTGGAAAGTGGAGTGGGCTGCAAAGTGGAAAGTGATCGGTGTAAATATTGAAGCTGCAGGAAAAGACCACTACGCTGCAGGTGGTTCACGCGAGGTTGCTGCACGCATTTCAGAAGAGGTATTCGGCTACCCAGAGCCATTTGGGTTCTTGTACGAGTGGCTGAATATTAAGGGAAGAAGCATGAGTTCCAGTGGAGGAATTGGTATATCTGCAAAAGAAATGGCTGACCTCTTGCCGCCAAAGATTTTGAAGTTTCTGATGATTCGCAAAGAGCAAAACCAACCGATTGATTTTGATCCGGGTGGTCGCACTATTCCGAATTTGTTTGATGAGTATGACCGCTGCGCAGATCACTACTTCAACCGTCATCCAGAAAGCTACGAAGGATATGCTAGAGCCTACGCACTTGCACAAGTGGATATGACCAAAGAGCCTGAAGACTTGTGGGAGATGCGCTTTCAGGCGCTGAGTTTCGTTGTACAAATGCCGCATTTAGACCTGGAAGAAGAGGCTGCGAAGCTTAAGGATTCAGCCCTATCTGATAACGAAAAGTCTGCATTGCATGAACGTGCTGAGTACGTACAAAAGTGGATCGAAACGCTCGCTCCAGAGGACTTTAAATTTGTCATACAGGATACTACTCCATCTGATCTTGAATTAAGTGATAAGCAAAAAGAAGCACTCACCACACTTGGGGAAAAGCTCGGGGACTTAAAAGAGTGGACGGGTGAAACTGTGCACGACAAAATCCACCGCACCAAAGAAGAATGTAATATACCACCGAAAGAAATCTTCCAACCGATCTATCAGATCTTTCTAGATCGTACCAGTGGCCCGCAAGTTGGATGGTTCCTGAGTACGATGAAGCAGGAGGATGTGGCGGGGAAATTACAGAATATTAGATAAAGGGAAACCCGGCGAAATTGGTATAAGAATACTGCCCTAATGTTTGCGAGCGACAATAATCTGGCATGTTGATTGCTCTTCTTGAAAATATTCTTTGGGAAAACAAAACAAATTATCATGTAGAGGAAGATCACTTGGTGAAAGCACTTCTACAAATGGTGATGGTGTCGTTTTTCTATCGCGCAATGTATAGATCGTGTAGGAGCGAAGATCGAGTAAGTGTGCGTATAAATCCAATACATCGCCATCGTGTTGCTGTCGATTGCGCACACATTCCACAATAAGTATTGGTGGAACTTTTGATTGCAAGAGTTTCGCAGCTCCATGCATCACTTCGAGCTCCCACCCTTCTACATCAATCTTCATCATGTTCACATGCGAAATATTATGATCAGTGACGTATTGATCGACAGTGAGGACATGTACCGTTTGATCTTTCTTATAAGATTTATCGTGTTGTATGAGTGACGCTTGCGATCTGTTGGGTTTGTATAGTGTTACCGTTGCACAAGATGCACCAAGAGCGACATTTTGCGCAATGATATTTTCACACGTATTTAACTCGATGTTTTTGGTGAGCATATTGAATGTATCAGTAGCAGGCTCAAATGCATGAACAGACCCTTTCGGACCCACAAAGCGTGATGCTTCCAGAGACAACACGCCGATATTTGCACCGATGTCAAAGAACGTATCTCCCACGTTCAAAAAGCGCTGCAAAACCGCTACTGTTCCTGCTTCGTAAGCACCTGTTTCGTACAGCGACTTCTCTACCCATGGATCTTCTGTAGGATCTATCTGCATACGTAATCCCGAGCGCGTTGTGATAGAAATCATGCTAGTATCATAACAAAAAATGACACGTATTATTATCACCTGCGCTGGAAAAGCACACCGCTGGGAAAACAAGAATACTCTCAAGCAACTGATGCCAATATACGGTGAGCCACTGCTGCATCGAACAGTGCGACTCCTACGCAAACGTGGTTACGATGATATTCATATTGCGCATCGAAATACGCAGCTCAAAGTGGAAGGATGCCAACATTTCTCTCCCCCTTCTTCTCCGTGGATTTCGAGCACAATCTCTGCATCAGCTCATCTATGGACAGATCATACGATTATTCTTTTGGGGGATGTGTACTTCTCCGAAGAAGCACTTGATCGGATATTGCATGATGAATCCACACTAAAATTTTGTGGACGCATTGGCGCTAGTTCTTGGACCGGCTGTAAATATGGAGAATTATTTGCTCTAGTCTTTCGAAGTAGTGCACATACAGAACTAAATCGAGCAGTAGAAGAAGCCCTATCAGAAGCCAATAAAATTCATAGGAGTCGTGTGCAGTATCTCTGGAGATGGCTGACACACTATCCAAAACTGTATTGTTCATACTTACACAAAAATCCTTGTGTACCGATACGTAAACGTTTGGCACGTGCTCACATCGCAAGCCTTTGGGGGGTGATACAAGAGCGTTTTATCAGTGGTCGTCTATGGAATGTGTATTGTAAATGCGCAGGTATTCCTCTAAACGAACACACAAAACGTACACCACTCTTTATGCACATTGACGATTTTACCGATGATTTTGACACGGAAGAGCAGATGCAAACATGGTATAAGCACTTCAACATGGAGGTGTGGTGTGTTACTGCATTCTTTGCACCATTTGGATCGAAATTACGATTCCAAAACTTTGAACGATTTGCGCAAGGAATGATTGATGCAGGAGTAAATCTTCTCACAGTGGAACTTATCTACCCTTGGACCACTAAACGCCTCCCCTCTTTAGGTAACATCATCACTCTGGAAGCAGGCGATATTCTCTGGCACAAAGAGGCGATGCTCAATTACGGATTCTCTCAACTCCCAGAATCGTGTGACATCGCTATGTATAGCGACAGTGATCTTTTGTTTTCAGATCCCAATTGGGTAGAAAAACTAAAAGCACTTGCTCAAAGTCATGACATCATCCAGTGCTTTCGCAGGTGTAATTATCTGCAAGAAGGAAACGCTACACGAGATCCACAACGATCGTTTGTGAGTGTCGCTTACAATCATTCTTTTGGTCCAAACAGAGCGAGACCAAGTAAGTATGGAGCATTGTATGGATCACCTGGAGGGGCATGGGCGTTTACCAAACCGCATTTCCGGAACAATCCTCTGTATGACCGCACGCCAATTGGCAATGCAGATTGCATCTTTGCAGATGGTGTATTTGATGTGCTCGGACACACTACGTTCCTTAATGAATTTAGCCCAGATCATCAGAGAGATATAATGGAATGGTCGCAGCAGCTTCCTGCAAATCGATCGGTAACGTACCTTCCTGTTGACGTTGAACACCTTTGGCATGGTGGGCTGAAAAACAGGCGATACGATCATTTGGTCACTGCACTACGAACACATGAGTTTGATCCTAAAAACGATATCAAAAAAATAAATCATCTGTATACGTGGGCATCCGAAAAATCCGCTCTCCACCAAGAGATTTATGCATTTTTTAAAAAACGCGGAGAAACAGAGACCCCTACTTCTTGCGAAGTTTCAGAGCAAAAAAGTACGGAGTCTCTTCTGGTATAGCGCTGTTACTGTTGAGAGATCGGCCAACTGGTCCTTCGCGAAACGCGCAGACTGAAAACTGTTCTAATACTTCGTCTGACAAGTACTGCGCAAATGTGTGCGAAGGAAATCGCGCTGTGAGTAATTCGCGAAATAATGGAAATGTAATCTCTTCTGACGCACTGTAGACTCTCTTTTTTTTCAGAGTGAATTCATGAAGAGGATGGCTCACCAACACATACAGTAATCCATTTGGTTTAAGAATTCTCTGCCACTCTGTAAATACATCTACTGGGTTTTTGGCATAATGCAGTGCATACTTGCTGATAATGATATCGAAAGATTGATCCTCAAATGTAGTGGATTCCATATTCTGTACTGAGAGATTCCAAAGCTCTGGATGTTCTATACGTGCAAGATCAATCATTTTGTGCGATGTATCAATACCAAAGACGATTCCCCCCTCTTTTGCCATTCGAGCAAGATCATCTCCTGTCCCACACCCTGCATCGAGAATTTTTTTTTCCGCAAAAGAAGTGCCTAACATGGAAAAAAGCACTCTGCTTGAGACATTGGAACTTTTCTGTAAAAACGCAGATTTTGCTTTTGTATAAGCACTTCCAATGCTGTTGTATTGCGTAGTGATATCATCGCTTTGCAAAAGTTCCAATGGTGAAGGAAATATGCCACGTCCATCCTTAATAAACAATGCATCAGGATCTCCCGCAATGCGACTGGCACATGTTTGAACTTCTTTCACCACTTTTTGGAAATGCAATACTGCTCCTTGAGAAGGTGTGCCAAGCAAAATTTCAGACTGTTTCCATTCATCTACAACACGTTCGAATGCCGCTGCAATCAATGCACTTCTCTCACTTGCAGGAGCGGCAATAAT
>CAJXJE010000064.1 GCA_913054215.1 uncultured Candidatus Peregrinibacteria bacterium
GTTTCGTACACTTGTTCCGCGCCTTACTCCCTGCTTCAGTCTTGCGTTGTACCGAACGACTGTCGTGGAGTTTGCCCTCAGCGTTCCTAGGTTCCATGTCAGTCTGCCACCGGTATCAGATCCTCTACCCGGGTCTGTGATGTTGACGTACTGTTCTGGGTAGTCGTCTGTCAGTACGGCGTTCTGGATATCCTGACCACCAGTGTTTCGAATAATGATGGTGTAGGAAACGGAGCTTCCTGCTAGAGCTTCTGTAGTGTTGGCAGTTTTGTCGATGGTAAGATCTGGTACGAGACCGTCATCATCATCGATACGCGTAGTATCAGTAGCAGTTGGACCGTCTTTGATCTTTACTTCGTTGAAGATCACGTCACCGTCATCGGCGTCGTCGTCGATCTTCACCTTCATTTCGAAGCTCTTTGTAGCTCCTGCATTTATATTGAAGAACCATGTAACAGTACTTCCGTTTTGACTTCCAGAGTCTGATGCAGAGATAAAGCCTGTGTCATCTGGCACCCTGTCTGTTACTTCGAGGTTTACTACGTTCACGTTAGAGATGTTCTTAATCTCCATCTTGTACGTAAGATTTTCACTAGGTCGTACCGTAGAACGGTTATCGGTCTTGCTGATTCTAAATACAGGGTCGTTATCAACGACTACGCGAGTAGTGTCTGTATCACAGACAATCGTTACACTTTCGGAGTTCGAGAGTGCAGGACCTGCGTTATCTGCTATTGCCTCTGCTTGGTTGTAGATAGTGTTGTCACAGATGGGGTAGTTGTTCACTTGGAAGGCAACATCGAATTCCTTGTACTGCCCTGGGAGAATACTCGCAGTTCTGCATACGACTTTGTTATTGATTGTATCTTCGCTACAGAGAGGGTCGGTAGGAGTACCATCGATAAAGGTAAGTTCAGGGATAATACTGTCGAATACTTCAACATTTATTGCTTCTGTCGTTGTACTCACGTTTGTTACTCTGAGTGTGTAGATAATGATATCTCCGATATCTGCCTCTGACCTGTTTGCAATCTTCGTAACTTCCTGTTGTGCATCAGGACACTCAACAGTGATACGCTCCTTTTCAATAAAAAATCCAGCTGCATAAGTAGACTGCACGGGTGAAATCGGGATAGGGAACACCCCTGTAGTGAACTGCGTTACGATGAGACATAGCATGGTTATACTGGCCCAGGAGCGCCGAATTTTTTGATTTTCCATACGCATATGCGGAAAAAAGGAGGTATTTATACATAACAAACAACTATTTGTCAATTCTCTACATCGGGGCTTCCACATTTGGAAAGATAGCAATTACATGGTAAATTCTGTCACTATGAGCGTATTAGAACGTCTCATTGGCGATAGTCGATATTCTCGACTTTTAACGTGGATGTATAAGCCAGTAGATGGTGCATCTATAGCTGTTTTTCGCTTTGGATATGGTGCAATTATGCTCTGGGAAGTTACCCGATATTTTGAACATAATTGGATCAAATCCTATTACACAGACAAATTAATCTATCTGAAGTATCCAGGATTTTCGTGGGTTCAGCCCTGGCCCACACTCGAACTTATGGAGTGGCATTTCATCCTTATAGCAGTGCTGGGGACCATGGTCATGGTGGGGTTTTGCTACCGCTTTGCTGCCACTTTTTTAGCCGTTGCGTTCAGTTATGTGTACCTGCTGGAGCAGGCTCGGTACTTAAATCACTTCTATTTTGTCATTCTCGTTGCCGTCGCGATGATTTTTGTTCCAGCGAACAGATCTTGGAGCGTAGATTCTTTCTTGAAACGCCGTTACAACTGGTGGCCGTTTCTTGATAGATGCAGTTCCTTTACGGATAACTGGGGTGTGTGGGCTGTCAAAGCGCAGTTTGGTATCACCTATTTCTATGGAGGGATCGCAAAGCTCAACCACGACTGGCTTCGTGGGCAGCCACTTACTAAATGGATATCGAACGATTCGCATCTGCCACTCATTGGGCCCTATGTGCATGAGGAGTGGATGGGCCTAGCACTTAGTTACGCAGGTCTTATCACAGATCTCGCATTTGTCCCACTGCTTCTTTGGCGAAAGACTCGGTGGTTCGGGTTGCTTCTAGCGCTCTCGTTTAACGTGATGAACGATCAGTTATTTTCGATCGGGATCTTCCCGATTTTTATGATTGTCGGGACGACCCTCTTCATGGAGCCCGATTGGCCGAAGCGCTTTTGGGATTTCTGTACGCTCAGCAAAGACAAATGTGCAGAAAGTATACGGATACGATTGGCTAGCGCTAAAGAGCAATCATCTCTGTTGTCGAAAATAACAACAAGACAGAAGCTGCTTGCTGGATTTATGGTGGCGTTCTTTGCATTCCAGTTTCTGTTTCCGTTTCGCCACTTCCTCTATCCGGGTACCGTTCACTGGACAGAAGAGGGGCACATGTACAGCTGGCATATGAAACTACGCAGCAAGCGTGGTCGGGTAGAATTTATTATCAAGGACCCAAAATCTGGTCGGGTGTTTTCTGTAGATCCTGATGATTATCTAACCAAGAGGCAGGAACGAAAGATGTCGACACGGCCTACAATGATGTTACAGTTTGCCCACTGGCTGCGAGATCACTACCAAGAGCAGGGGATGATCAATGTCGAAGTGTATGCAGAAAGCTTCGCTGCACTCAATGGTAGACCCGAACAGAGGTTTATAGATCCTTCGGTGGATCTTGCGAAAGTGAACTGGTCGATATTCCCTGCACACTGGATTCTCCCGCTGGAGGATACGTGGGGTAAGTAAGGATTACTCCCTACCGCAAACACAAACTAATCTCGTGCATGTGCTGGATGATTTCGACGTACGATTGAATCACGCTGGTCTCGTGGTAGTCGATGTTTTTTTCCTTGCAAAACTGCTTCACAATTTTGCGTGCCTTTCTCATATTTTTGCGACTCATCGTTGGGAAGAGGTGGTGCTCTATTTGATAGTTTAGGTGACCGTAGTAATAGTCGGTAAGAATCCCTGGCTTAATGTTTCTGGCAGTGAGTATCTGCTCGCGCATAAAGTCGACTGCTGTCCCTTCTTCCATAATGGGCATACCTTTGTGGTTCGGTGCAAAGATGGAGGTGATGTAGAGGCTCCACAAATGTTGATGTACCAAGATAAAGAGCAAGGCGACCCACCACTCCTGTGTAAGAAAAAGAAGCGAAAGGAAGATTGTTGCGTGCAGACTACTTAAGAAAAGATCTAATACGAATTCTGTATTCTTACGAGGCTTCAGGACATATTTCCAGCTGGAGTAGCGCAAACTTACGGCTGCAAGCAGTTGAATAGGCAGAAAAAACCAGGCCTGATGTTTTACAATAAACCGCGCGGCACCTTTCTTTTCCAGTGCTTGTTTTTCGGAGTACGCGAGAATAGGCAGATCGATATCTGGATCTTCTTCGTGGTGATTGGTATGTGCATGGTGGGCGTTGTGTTTCGCTTTCCACCAAGAGTGACTCAGTCCCACTATGGTTGCACATATATAACCCAAAGCATTATTTGCTTTCTTGGATTTGAATACTTGCATGTGTCCGAGGTCATGAGCAAGCAACCCAAAGCGCCCGTAAATCAGAGCGAGGAACGCTGCATTCAGAAGGATGATCCCAAGGTGTTGTGTTAGAAAAAACACACTGATACTCAGTAGTAGAAGAGCAACATTAGTAATGAATCCTACGATGGTTGGTCTAATGGACTTTTCTAAGAGTCCTGCTTCGGTAACAAGTTGACGGAGCTCTGTAAAATCAGATGAAGTCATAAAGAGAGGGAGTATTTGGCTGGGGCGGAGGGATTCGAACCCCCGAATGGTGGAACCAAAATCCACTGCCTTACCACTTGGCGACGCCCCATTACGGCAAAGAGTATAGCAAAACTCTTTCTAAAGAACGGGGTTTCTGCAATATTGTTAAACTATGGATGAACCAATCACTGTACATGATGTTATACGGCTTGAGAATCCCGATCATCAAATCACTTTAAGCGATGAAGGAGATGGCATGATTGCTTAAATAAGCCCCGATCATTTCGAGATATTTCGAGGGAGGGTATTCTTTTTGATCACAGATCCAGTAGGTCAGGAGAGTGAGCAATGGGATGTACATCCAGACAATCTAGGAAAAATTATTTTTCCTGTTCCCCGTAGAGCAACCAAAAAAGGGGATTCTGTATACGTATTGCGAGCTAGAGCTTTTAAAAGGGATGGAGAAAGACCATGGGACCCTCCACAAATCATTTCCTAAAAAGGTGGAGGAATGGGCAAAAACCTGTAGAATCACGTCACTATGGACGCAGAAGCAAAGAAATTCCTCTTCGATCTACTCTCGACGCCAAGCCCTACAGGGTTTGAGATGAAGGGGCAGCGTGTATGGGCAAAGTACGTCAAGAAGTACTCAGACTCTGTACAAAACGATGCCTACGGAAATACGTGGGCGACGGTGAAGGGGATTGATAAGAATAAGAGTGTGATGCTCGAGGTACACGCTGATGAGATTGGCTACATTGTTAAATATGTCTCCCCAGAGGGGTTCCTTGCGATCGATCGTATCGGAGGATCTGATGTTGCAACTGCAAGAGGTCGCTGGGTGACGTTATTTGGAGATAAAGGAGACGTGTCCGGTATTATTGGCAATACCGCCATTCACATTCGCGACCGTAAAGGTGGAGAAGACAAACCCCCAGATGTCCATGATCTCTATGTTGATGTTGGGGCAAAGAGCGATAAAGAGATAGAGAAGATGGGGCTGAGGGTCGGACACCCTATGGTGTACTCCGAAACTCTCCATGACCTTGGAAAAGATTGTATCGCTGGACGTGCACTCGATAACCGTATCGGTGGATACATTGTGTCGCAGGTTTTACGGAAACTTTCGAAAGGCAAAAAGCCAGTGTGGACAGTGCACGCGGTGAATGCCGTACAGGAAGAGATCGGTGGATACGGAGCAAAAATGGTGAAGCATCGTTTGCATCCAGACATAGCCATTGTGTTTGATGTAACCCATTCAACCGATACGCCAGGGATCAAAAAGGAGCAGCACAGTAAGGTAGAAATGCGTAAAGGACCAACGGTCACACACGGTGCGTGTAATCATCCTGCCGTTGTCGATCGCCTTATACAAAC
>CAJXJE010000065.1 GCA_913054215.1 uncultured Candidatus Peregrinibacteria bacterium
ACTGCTATTCTCGATAAGAAAATCACGTCTGTAGATCAGCGTACGCAAATTATCATAGGATCCAAAAACGATGTGGAGTCAGTGGCATCACTCGTTGCCTAGTTCCAGTAGGGCTCATTTTGGAGTTTACTTACTGCTTCTTCGAGCTTGATGTAATCCTCGGTATCCTTGTCTTTCACCTTACCTTGTAGCTTGTAGAGCTTACACATGGTCTTGTAGCTGCCCCAAGGGTAGTAACGTATTTTTGGCTTTCTAAACGACTTTCTAGGCGTTTCTCCCTCGGCAAGTGGTTTCTCTACCCTTGGCCATTCAATAGGCTTTGCATTGCCATCTTTATCCCACTCAACAAGACCGATCGCCTTTTTCAAGTCGGGGTCGACATAGACAAAATCTTCATCGGAGAACTCTTGATCGCTCATACGCAGATAGTATCAGAAATAGAGAGAAATCATGAAATTATCTATACATTCCGTGATCCTCAGGCTGAGGTGATAGAGGGGGTTGGTGTGAGGGTGCTCGCGGTTCTTCCTGGTGAAACATCTCTCGTACAGATGATCTGTTCCCCTCTTTGTATAGTAGAAATGAATACAGTGTACATATGACACTTCCGATAAGTGTGCCATACAAGCCGAAGTGAATCTGTAATCTACTAAATTCAAACGTAAATTTTGTGAGTACTGACCATATGGCGATTGTCAGTAGGGATGCTAGAAGTGCGACCAGTAGTCGTACGAGGTCCCTATTTTTCTTTTTCACAATAGATGAACCTTGTGTCAGAGGGATGATGGTGATAAGCAATATGTAAACGTGAAGCAATAGAACTGTAAGTCCGATAAATGACGTGAAAAACCCAAGGCCTGAATACGTGATAACCTTACCACCAAGCCACTCTCCACCTACCCATGGAAAGAAGACACACACGAAAGCAGTGAGTGATGCTCCATTGAGTATCTGCTCTTCTAAACTTAAGGCCATAAATTTTCGTATCGCTCTATTTGGCATAAAGAAATCATAGCATTACACTGGTTTTCGTGAAACTTGTAATTGATGCCAGAGAAGCTTTTAAGCAGAAGAAGGCAGGGAAAGGCCAATGGACAAAAGGCTTTATTGATGAACTTGCTACTCGAGAAGCAGATCTCACTTTGGTAACACATGTATCACAACATATTGAGCCGTCTGCAGCATTTTCTGGAAAGCTACTTTGGCACGTTGCAGCTGCAAAGTACGCAAAACTTTCTAGGTGCGATTACTACATTAGCCCTACGAGTTTTATCGTTCCGTATCTTCTTGGTAATAAAGTTCCGTACGTTCCCATTATTCATGATCTCATTGCTTTTCAAAATGAATCACACGAAAAGAGGGCCAAGTTTATTGAAAAATTACTCATCACAAAGACAGTGATGAGAGCGCATCACATTTGTACAGTCAGTGAAGCCACAAGGAGAGATCTACTACAAAAGTTTCCTCGTCTTTCGCCCAGTTCTGTCACAGCAATTTATGCAGGTCCTATGCATCCGCAGATGCCACTGTCTGTTCCAGATCAAAAGACAATCCTTTGCATAGGGACTCTCTGCCCTCGCAAAAATCAAGAGCGACTCATCAAAGCATATGCCGCTCTTCCAGACGATCTTCGCGAACAGTACCGCCTCGTTCTTATTGGAGCACGAGGTTGGAGTGATGCAGAAATATTAAGGCTTGTTCGTATTACAGATGGAGTCTGGTGGAAAGACTATGTCTCAGATGAGGAGTATCAATCGTATCTATCAACTGCAACCGTGTTTGCGTTTCCATCTCTCTATGAAGGATTTGGTATGCAAATACTCGATGCGTTGCAGCGTGGTATTCCTGTCCTTACATCAAATCGCGGGAGTCTGAAAGAAGTTGCTGGTGACAGTGCTGTGATCGTAGACCCAGAAAGTGTCCAGTCGATTACGATGGGGCTAGCAACTCTTCTTGAGAGTTTTGACGAACGTACCAAATATGCCTCAAAAGGGACTATTCAGGCCAATATCTTCAGTTGGAAAAGAACTGTTGATCTTTTCTTAGAAGCGATCAAATCCGCCGTATACTAAACCCAATGGTTACCTATAAGCGTGTCGGCGTTACCGTGAAGTCTGGGCTTGAAGATAAGTGTGAGACCGTAGATACGATAGTGTCTATTTTGCAGGACGCAGGAGCGCAGGTTCTGATGGACCCCAAGCGTATTGGAGGGCTTGATTGTGCTACGGATCTCTCGGACTATTCAAATGAATCGGAAATCGATCTACTAGTTGTCATCGGAGGTGACGGAACAATTTTGCGTGCTGTGCGTGAGCTTTCTGATTGTAGAATTCCTATTCTTAGTATCAATAGGGGTCGTGTTGGGTTTCTTTCTGAGTGCGAATTTGATGATGCACAGGAGTGGATCCCAAAGTTTCTCAACGGAGAAGGTGTTTTAGATGAGCGTAAACTAATAAATGTAATAGCAATGCGAGGAGACATCGAAATTATTTCTGGTTTTGCGCTCAACGAAGCAGTTATTGCACAAGGAACTATCGCACGGCTTGTGGATTTGAAAACATCAGTGAATGGGGAACCACTTACTACGTTTCATGCTGATGGACTTATCATTGCGACTCCCACAGGGTCTACAGCGTATAGCCTCTCTTCTGGAGGACCAATAGTGCATCCGTCACTCGATGCTATGATCTTAACCCCTATTAGCCCGCACAGTTTTTCTCAAAAACCTGTGGTCATTCGTTCAGATGCGAAAGTGGAAATTCAGGTGAAGACGAAGCTAAAGAAATATCAAGATACAAAAGTAGTTCTTACGCTCGATGGCCAAGTGTATGTCGCACTCGAGGGTGATGACATTATTTCGATTACCCAAGACAAGCGCTGTGTGAAGTTTTTGAGAAGGGAGAAGGACACGTTCTTTGGTACGCTACGCGATAAGTTGAAGTGGGGTGAGCGAGTGGATTAATAGTCAGGTTCACCGAGATTATCCTCGTCGTCCCATCCTTCAGGTTTCCAATCTTCTCCATGCACATCTTTCTCATTCAAAAATCCTGGCCAGTCTTCAAATAACTCTCGCTCAATTGTATTTCCATCTTCATCGATATCTGTTCTACGAAAGTCTTGAAACTTAAGAGCAAGAACTAAAGCAATATGATCTCGGAGCTGAGTATGTTTTTTGGGGATGGATGGTAGAGAATGCAAGCTGATAAGTCCTTGTGATACAGATCCATTATCTTCAATACGTGATTCATCTTCACCAAAACAGGGTATTAGAATATCTGAGTCTACAGGCCTTGTGCTAAATACTGGTGCTTTGTTTAACGTATGAATTGCTTCGGGAATAGCTCTAGTATCGCTTTCTTCAAGACCTACAAGGAATACGTGGGAAAGCCTATGGCGTGAACTTAGCAATGCAGGAATTTCTATAATCACATCCGAAACACTTCTTGAAACAATTACTGCACAATCTGCTGCATGCTGTGAAAGGTTCAAACTTCTGTAGGGGTTACCACCATTTTGCTCACTTTGGTATTCAGGCCAACGATGATTTTTCCATTTCATACGAACATTGCTGCTGACACATTTAGCGATTCTTCCGAATAATTCCCGTACGTGCTTAGCAGGCAATTGAAGATCTTCATCCATACGCCTTGTTGCGATTGGTTTTACATAAACAGCAGCATCAATAGTTTTTATGTCAGGAGATCCGAATGGTTGATAGTGTGGATCAATAATTCCCATACCACTATTCTCCTTATATCTAGCGAAAAATCAAGTACGCGTGATCATTTCTTCTCTTCCAGGGCCTGTTCCGATGAATCCGACAGGAACACCGGTTTCTAATTCGATTCTCTTAATGTAGGCTTGTGCATTCTCTGGCAGATCATCAAAACTAGTGATACCTGCTGTAGAGGTCTTCCAGCCTGGTAACTCTTCGAGCTTTCCTCCGATCATCACGGGGATCACCTCTTCTTCATCAAGAACGTCGAGCTTTGTGATATTCCAGTGTGTAAATCCATTCATAGAGTGAGCGATGTTTAATTGATCGATATTCAGCCATCCTGTTCTACGAGGTCGTCCTGTTGTTGAGCCGTATTCCCCTCCTCGTTCGCGGAGCCTCTCCTTGGCATCTCCAGTAGCTTCACTATCAAATACCCCTTCACCCACGCGTGTGCAGTACGCTTTAGCCACACCGATGTTAGAAGTCACACTCATCGGCGGTAGGCCAAGGCCTTGCAATGCGCCTGCAAGTGAAGTTGAAGAGCTGGTCACATACGGATAGGTGCCGTGATCAATATCTAAAAGTACTGCCTGTGCACCTTCGATCAAAATAGTCTTTCCAGAAGTTCGTTGCTTGTTAATGTAAGCAACTGTATCGGTAACACAACTTCTGATCTTCTTCTGTGCGGCTTTCAGGTTTTCAATTTCTTGATCCATGTCTGCAGTCACACCAAAAGTTTTTTGGATGCAGTCCGTTCGCTTCTTAAGTTCGTCTGCAAGTGGACCGTTAATTTCAGATAATCGCTCCATACGGATCCCTGTGCGAGCTGCCTTATCAATATATGCAGGGCCAATTCCCCTCTTGGTAGTCCCGATGGGTTCCTCTCTACCTTCTTCGAGTACAACGTCTATTTCTTTATGATAATCGAACACGATGTGTGCAGCTTTGGAGATGTGCAAACGATCAATAATCGAAATCCCGTGCCCCTCTAAAGTTTCAATTTCTTTGAGGAGTGTCGGTAGATGAATAACGAGGCCAGATCCGAGGATGATTTGCTTACCTTCGTGCAAACATCCAGAAGGCATCAAGTGAAAGATGTGTTTCTCACCGTCGACAACAATCGTGTGTCCCGCATTTGCACCTCCGCAAGCACGAGCAATAACGTCATACTCACTGGCAAGAATGTCGACGATTTTCCCCTTTCCCTCATCTCCCCACTGAGCTCCAATGACAGAAATTATGGGCCCGAGAGATGATTGTATGCCGCTCACGAGTCTATTGTACTGCGCCCTGCATAAATTGAAAGCTATTTTCTTGATTGGATATTAACGATTTAACAACTATGCCTCAACTAGAACAAATCGCCGTATCCCAAGAGCATCTTCATCTCCGACATGATTGTAGTGTGCGATT
>CAJXJE010000066.1 GCA_913054215.1 uncultured Candidatus Peregrinibacteria bacterium
TGTGTATTTATCCACTTTCCACTTTCCACTTTCCACTTCGATTTCGATAGAAATCGATTCTCAGATCCCCCCATCTATTGGACTCGCCTCTTCCGCAGCTGTCTTTTCTGCGCTTGCTAAAGCAATTTCTGGTCTTGTAGATGCAGATCTTTCCGATGAGCAAATCAGTGTCATGGCGAGGCTGGGTTCAGGTTCAGCAGCCAGATCGATCTTCGGAGGTTTTGGTGCTATAAAAAATGAACCAAATGATTTCATCGATGGATCCATCGGATTCCAAATTGCCGATGAGCATCACTGGAACTTGCATGACGTCATCATCGTTCCTAGTGCCGAAGAGAAAAAAATAGGATCAACCGAAGGGCACTCTAAAGCCTGGACAAGTCCACACTTTAAGACGCGTGTGCAAGAGATCGGTGATCACCGTCAACAAGAATGCATCGACGCGATACTCAGTAAAGATTTTGAAAAGCTGCAAAAGGTCGCCGAGCAAGATTGCATGGATATGCACCACTGTATGCAGACCCAAGATCCACCACTCAACTACTTGTCTAAGGAAACCTATCGGATTATTGATGAAATAAAAACCCTTCGGCAAGCCGAACACCTCCCCGTGCTCTATACCATAGATGCAGGCCCTACGGTGCATCTCTTTTGCGAGGAAGAAGCTCTAGAGGCCGTCAAAGAATTCGCTCATACCCAGGAGGGATGTCAAGTATTTGAAACTCAGATAGGGAAAGGGACTTCCTTCGTGGAATAAAGTCCGTCTTTTTCCACTTTCCACTTTCCGTTTTCCACTTTTCATTTACCCTGTAAATGAAATGGACCTCCGTAACCTCCCCGAATCGCTCTCCTCGCATGAGCGCTGTGCCGTGCGAAGAATGAAAATCCAAGACAAGCTGGACCTCAATCTTTCGCTACTCGGCACAGAGCCCAGTCGCATCGGCCAAGCAGAAGAAAAAAACTGTGAACAGATGTTTGGGAGTATTCCTATTCCTGTTGGCTACGCAGGACCTTTAAAAGCAACCTTCAGTTCCCAAGAAACCTGCGAATTACATCTGCCACTCGCCACAACAGAAGGTGCCCTCGTAGCCAGTGTAAACCGCGGGTGCAAGGCTGCATCTGCCGGTGAAGGTATTCGCATCACCTCTATCCATCACGGAATCTCCAGATCTATTGCGTGGAAAACGAAAGACCCTGATGCACTTGCTCTGCTGATTACAGAGAAGGAGAAGTTCTGGAAAAAGCAGGGTGAGGCAACCAGTAGTCACTTAAAGATTTTGAGTTTCGAGATAGACCAAAAAGATGACTATGTGTTTCTTTCTATAAAAGCAGATACCGACGAAGCCATGGGCATGAACATGATAACGATCGCTGCACAAACCATCGGTGATGCCATTGCAGAACTTGGCAAAGTAGAACTGATAACAATTGCGGGTAATGTTGATAGTGATAAGAAACCGAGTAAGCGTACACACGACAGAGGACGTGGATACGAAGTGATCGCCGAAGCGCTCCTCAAACCCCACATCATCAAAGATGTTCTCAAAGTAGATCCTACGAAACTTCTTGATGTATATGAAGCAAAGCTGAAGAGAGGGTCAGAGATTGCAGGAGCAATTGGATCCAACTTACATGCCGCAAATGTGATCGCCGCTCTCTATCTTTCGACTGGGCAAGACACCGCCCACACAGTAGAAGGTTCTCTGACAGATACAACCGTGACCGAAGAAGCGCATGGCATTTCTGTCCGTGTTCGCATTCCCGCAATCCTCGTTGGAGTACGGGGAGGCGGAACAGAACTCCCTGCCCAGAGGCAATGTCTTGATCTTCTGATGAAACCGAGTACGAACCTAAAGCCTACCCAGCAGCTTGCCGAATCCATCGGTGCTGCAGTCTTGGCCGGTGAAGTATCGCTCCTTGCCGCTCAGGCTGCACAGAAGCTTGCCAGCAGCCATAAAAAGCTGGCTAGATAACTTTACTCAGCAAAATCTCTGCTAAAATACCGCCCGATGCAATCCGCCATCCTCGGTTTCGGTATGTCTATCCCCTCTCTCCGTATAAAAACGGAGGAAATTGCCAATACGTGGAAGCAAGATGCAAATGCAATGATCAACGGTTTGGGTGTTACAGAGAAGACAGTGCCAGATGCTGGAGAGGACACATTTACCCTCGCGTTTGAAGCAGGAAGACAGGCCATTGAGATTGCTGATATTCAATCAAGTCAGGTGTCTGCTGTGTTTGTCGGATCCGAAAGTCATCCGTATGCCGTAAAGCCGACAAGTGGAATGGTGGCAGCTGCCTTAGAATGTGACCCATTTTGCCACTGCGCAGACCTTGAGTTTGCCTGCAAGGCAGGAACAGCAGCAATACAGATTGTCGACAGTATGATCCGTGCAAAGCAGATCAGCCATGGGCTTGCGATTGGTGCAGACTGCGCTCAAGCCAAGCCTGGTGACGCACTCGAATACACAGCAGCAGCAGGAGCCGCAGCCTTTATCATGGGGCCAGCTACTGCCAAGAATGCGTTGTGTCGGATCGACCAGACACTATCGTTTACAACAGACACACCAGACTTCTGGAGAGCAAACGGAAAAGCACATCCCGAACATGCAGGAAGATTCACGGGAGAGCCCGCCTACTTCCACCATGTGAGGGAAGCTACCAAGGGAATTCTCGAAATTGGATCGATCAAACCAGAAGAAATTGATCACGTGATCTTCCACATGCCAAACGCCAAGTTCCCGAGTCGCGTCGCCAAAGAGTTTGGATTTACCAAAGAACAAATGGAGCACGGGTTTATCGTCCCAACCATTGGAAACACATACAGTGCCTGCAGTCCACTCGGACTTGCTCATGTGTTACAGCAAGCAAAGAAGGATGATCGTATCCTCCTCGTATCATACGGATCGGGTGCAGGAAGCGATGCATTTTTGATGACAATGATGAAAGATGGTGTAAAGCTTGCACCAGATACGAGAGAAACCACCTACGTAAACTACACGGAGTACCAATCACTCATCGCTGCCCACTAATGCGTTCCCCCATCTACCTCACCGGCACCGGACAGACTCGCTTCGGCGAACACTGGGATATGTCAATCAAAGACCTGATGGAAGAAGCGATTGATAGTGCTATTGAATCTGCACAGTGCACGGCATTGGATATTGATATGGTGGTGGTTGCTAACATGCTCGGAGAAGTCGCAAGTGACCAAGCACATCTCGGTGCCATGGCTGCATCCCTTCTGCCACATCATCCTCCTGCACTGCGAGCAGAAGCTGCCTGTGCCTCTGGTTCTGTGGCCCTACACACTGCCTGTGCATTACTGGAAAGTGGAAAGGCTGAGACCGTACTGGTTATCGGCGTAGAGAAGATGACAGATATCAGCCCAGCCAAAATCGCAGCGGGGCTTATGGGAGCTGCAGATGCGGAAAAAGATGCCCCCTCAGGCCTCACCTTCCCCGGTATTTTTGGACTCATTGCGAGCAGATACATGCACGAATTCAATCTCACCCGAGAACAACTAAATCTGGTGAGTGCCCGTCATCATGAGAATGCGATGAGCAATCCTTTCGCTCAATTTAGAAAAGAGATTCCAGCCGAAGCGATTTCCATGTCACCTAAAGTCGCAGACCCACTGTGTATGCTCGACTGCAGCCCTATTTCCGATGGCGCTGCAGCAGTTATTCTTTCTACGAAGAAAGAAAACCCTATCCGAATAGCTGCTTCTCAACTGGCAACCGATACTCTTAGTATTACCGATCGTCCAACCATCACTTCATTCGCAGCGACCAAGGATGCCATGGCAGCCGCGTTGGAAGAAGCAGGAATAAACCAGTCTGATATTGATCATTTAGAACTACATGACTGCTTTTCTATCGCAGCGCTGATCTCTTTGGAGGACATGGGATTTGCAAACCCCGGTGAAGGTATTTCGCTCTACGAAAAGAAAGGAAAGATGACCATCAATCAAAGTGGAGGCCTCAAAGCCTGTGGGCACCCAGTTGCAGCCACGGGAATTAAGCAGATAATAGATATCAGCAAACAGATGAAGAGATCCGGAAGAACATACGGACTTGCTCATAACTTTGGCGGAGCAGCAGCGACTTGCGGTGTCCACATTCTCTCTCATGCGTAATACCCCACCTCAAATCCATCGCGCACAAAAAGACCTGAAGCTGAGGATGCAAGAAGGAACTATCGTGTCTTTCACCACAGTACATCATGTACCAGAAGGATTCCCTACAGGGCCTCGAGTCATTGGACTTATCGAGCTTGAAGATGGATCAAAGGTCACCGGACAACTGATAACCGACAACCGACAACCGACAACTATCGGTATGAAAGTTCTCCCAAAAATGCGCCTCAGTAGAATTAATAATCAAGGCCTCCGTACCTATGATGTTTCCTATGAAATTCCTGTACAGCAAACCGTAAAAAACGAATTCCCCGGTTACGTCTTGGCACTCACTGGCCCCTCTGGTGTAGGAAAAACAACCGTATCGATTCTCCT
Source organism: uncultured Candidatus Peregrinibacteria bacterium (assembly GCA_913054215.1). Taxonomy (GTDB): domain Bacteria; phylum Patescibacteriota; class Gracilibacteria; order Peribacterales; family Peribacteraceae; genus UBA2170. The sequence continues at coordinate 4,514 of CAJXJE010000066.1, forward strand.
CTCTACAAAAGTCGGAAAGTATGTAGAGCGCGTGCCTATTCTCACAACACGTGAGCCAAAAGAAGGTGATGAAGATGAGTACACACACGTAAGCTCAGAGGAATTTTTGGAGCTGAAAAACAGCGGCAAGCTTGCAACATTTACCAGCATCCCCTCGCGAAATGAAAAACGTTTGTATGGCTATAAGATCAAAGACATCGAAGCGATCTGGAAACAGAAAAAGATCCCCGTGATCATCACAGAAATGAACCTACTCCAAGGACTCGCTTCCCACTATGGACGCAGGTCGATCCTGTCATTTGGCCTGATGCCTCCTGGCAAAAGTAAGAGACAAATGCTCTCCGCTCTGCTCCACAGACTCCGTGAGCGTGGCCGCGATACCGAGCAGCAAATCGAAGACCGTCTAAAGAATGCCGAAGAGGATCTGAAGTTCTTCAAAGAGCGCCGTGAACTATTTGATGACCTTATCGTCAACGACAACCTCGATACGGTCGTCGGACATCTAGGTGGATTGGTATTAGAACGCATGAAGGCGTAGATCCGCATGTGCTACACTATCCTACCGTGACCCACTCTTCACGGACCTTCA
>CAJXJE010000067.1 GCA_913054215.1 uncultured Candidatus Peregrinibacteria bacterium
AACGCATTTGCAAAAACATCGTAGGCTATAGAAATTCTTCTACGATCTTGCAAAGACTATTAATACACGCTGCTGAGTTTGGCAAACAACTTGCACACAGTGCGGGTTCTTCTTTTTCGCAATCATCGACATATCCATAGACTGCTGCAGACACTTGAAGTATTGCTGACTTGAGCACCGCCTTTCCACAGGTCTGATAGGGACTGCAACCACGCGTAAACACCGTACAGTCTGCATCTGTCTCACAGGCAACATTCTTTGCAAATAGAACATCAATACTCTTTTTCTTCTGATCGCAGGCAGATAAACCTCCTTCGCAATCCTCTGGACATACTCCTCGTCGAATGAGTATAGGACCATCTTCTCCAAGTCGGTACTCATCGGCTTCTCCCGAGGCACAGATAGCATCACCGCAGACAGGACCCTGGAGCTTACAATCTTGTGGGCAGTAGAGTGTAGATCCCGTACGATCTGGCACTGCAGACTCTCCCTCTTCACAGACTCCATTACCACAGATCACCGTTGCCGTCCTTGGAATACACACTCCTGCACATGCTTGTATGCAGACAGCTCCAACAGGGCAGGGGTACCGACAATCTCCTTCTTCCACAGAGCAGATTTCACTTTGGGCACACTCTCCGCTGCTAAAGCACTTTTTCAGTGTGCAAGCACTTTCCGTGCAAGCAATACCCACTTCTGTACACGTGCAGATGTTACATCCATCAGGAGCTGGATAGCGGTCTCCAATCTTGTATCCACCAGCACAGTGAATCTCCAGCAAACATTCTGCGCTACAGCCATCACCACTCAAGAGGTTCCCATCATCACAGACTTCTCCTACCTGTACTTCGCCATCTCCACATATTCCAAGTCCTAGCTGCTGACGCATGACCTCCAATTGCTCACGCATGCGACGAACAACTTGCTGATCGTACCTGTCGACAATAACTGCAACCTGCCCCCTCGTTACGTAGTCATGGGGTGCGTACCGTCCATTGTTATACCCCTTGATGATCCCCTTTTTTGCAAATCGCGTCACGGAATCGTAAAAGTAATCATTCGGTACAACATCAGGGAACATAAGGCCGCCAAATTGCTGCGCAGCAACCGTTGCACACATGACTGTCACCATTCCAGCAACAAACGCCACAATCGTATTCTTTTTGATCATGGAGATCATTGTATAAGAGCGGGTATCGAAGAGCAAAGATGTGATACACTTCTTGTATGTCAAATACACCTGACCTTCGTCAAAAGACCTTAGATCACATGAAGGGTGAACTTCATGGAAATGCACTCGGGCCATTTATCCAAGATGTGGTCTATGGAGGGAATGATGGAATCGTCACCACATTTGCTGTTGTAGCTGGCACGGTTGGCGCTGGTATGCCTCACTACATTGTGATTATCTTAGGAATCGCCAATCTTCTTGCTGATGGCACTTCGATGGCAACCGGAGCATTCCTCTCTCTTAAATCTGAGCGGGACCAGTACCACCGCATTCGCAAAGAAGAACTGGAAGAGATACAGGAGATCCCAGAGATTGAGCGCGAAGAGATCGTCATTGCCCTCGAGAAGAAAGGATTTACTGGTGAAGATCTTAAACGAGCAACGGATGTTATTACGTCTGATGATGATGTCTGGGCGGATACAATGATGTTTGAAGAACATGGTCTGTCCCTGGGGAGCACAGAAAAACCTATGGTTCATGGGCTGATTACGTTCGCCTCTTTTGTGATGTTTGGTGCTATTCCTCTACTGCCGTATATTTTTGGCATTGAACGTACCAGTAGATTTGGCTTTGCGATATGGTCTACCTTTGCAGCACTCGTTGTCCTTGGGCTCACACGCAGCATTGTTACACGAGAGAGGCTCTTTCGCGGTCCTATAGAAATAGTAAGTGTCGGAGCTCTTGGAGCTATTGTTGCGTATGGAATTGGTGTGCTTCTGAAAGACGTTGTGGGGATTGTCCTCTAGAATATCTGCATGCGATCTACGATATGGGTATTGATCGGCGTATTCTTCTTCCTAGGGCTTTTGATCTACGGAGCTTCGCTTGGAAACGGCTTTGTGCGCTGGGACGATGGCCTGTTGATTTATGAGAATCCTGCTATTGCCGGATTCAATTTTGCCAATCTAAAGACAATCTTTACGACGTACGATCCTGAGCTGTATATCCCACTTACACTGCTGTCGTATCAGTTTGATTTCTTGATTTCTGGAACGAATGCTGCGTGGTATCACCTGCATAGTCTGGTACTCCATATTCTCAATGCCATTCTTGTCGTGTGGTTCCTCAAGCTCCTTACGAAGAATACATGGGTCAGTGTGCTGACTGGACTGCTCTTTTTGGTTCATCCCCTGAATACCGAAGCGGTTGCGTGGGCCTCTGGAAGAAAGGATCTTCTCTCGACACTCTTCTTTCTTCTGAGTACGAACTTCTATCTTCTCCGTAAAAAGAAATGGAGCCTTGGGTGCTTTGTCCTTGCGCTACTTGCAAAGGTCACCGTGCTTACTCTGCCTGCCTTATTGATTCTGATTGATTATCTCCAAGGGCGACCGATCAATAAAAAAACTCTCACAGAGAAACTCCCCTACTTCGCATTGGCTTTGATCTTTGCCGTCATCGCATACGTTGGAAAAACTGGAGTGATTGATTCTTCCACGACGATGGAGAAACTAATGATTGCACCAATGAGCACCGCCTTCTATTTACAAAAGATGTTTGTACCTACAGGTCTATCGGTGATCTATCCCCTCACAGAATCTATTGATCTTTTGTCTGCAAGAATTCTGATTCCTCTTGTGATATGCATTGCACTCCTGATTCTAGGACTGGGAAACATCCGCAAAAGAAAAACACTGTTCTTTGGTCTGGCATACTTCGCAATCGCCCTCTCTCCTTCGCTGCTCAACTTTTCGAAGGGAGATTTCCTGTACTTCGCCTCAGACCGGTATGCCTACATCCCGATGATTGGTATCTTGTATCTTGTATCGTCTGCGGCATTTTTCCTCTGGAGAAAGCATTGGAAAGTAGTAAGCAGCGCAGTTCTCGGCATACTCTGTGTCTTGAGTGTCCTCTCTGTAAAACAGTCTCTCGTCTGGGCCAATAGTGAGACGCTCTTTACCCATACCATCACGTACTATCCTGATGCACATACCGCTCACAATAACCTTGGTAATATGTACCGCACACGCAATGAAATATCCCGTGCAATCGATTCCTACAATGAGGCGTTGCGCCTGAGCGAAGAGTATGGTCGTGGTGACCCTGCGCTCTACGGGATGTCTAAAATTCTCAGCAACCTTGCATCTGCCCATAGGGTACAGGGAGAATATGCCATTGCTTTAGAAGCTCTTTCACGGGCATATGATCTTAATCCTAATAATGCTCACCTCTTTTTGCAGAGAGGAATTGTCTTAGGGGTGCAGAGGAAATACACCGATGCAGAAATGGAATATCTGTATGCTATAAAACTTAAGCCTAACTTTACCACCGCTAAGATAAATCTCGGCTCGCTCTACATCAACTTGGGAAGAGCAGATGAAGCGGTGACACTACTGGAGGGTGCAGTGTCAGAGAACCCATTCTATCCACAGGCATTCTACAACCTTGCAGCAGCCTACAAGAAAGTCAGCCGCAACAGAGAAGCACTAGAGGCTTACGAGAAAGCAGTGGAGCTACAGCCGGCATTTGTTGCAGCACGGATCAATCTTGGCATTCTGTATGCCGATCGTAAAAAGATCGACCTCGCAATCGAACAATTTACAGAAGTGCTGAAATACGACCCGGATAATGCGCGAGCGCGCTCTGCACTACTGCAACTACGTCGGTAAGTGGTATACTTCACGTATGCACTCACCGAATACCGCAAAGACCATCCTCGTAGTTTCCCTTGCTATGGTGTTTGGATTCTTTGGCCTGGGAAAGTTTACGGATCCTTTTGTCTGGATAGGCTGGATGCCCCTGTGGATGGATGGACTCTTGGGGCAGAGCAAAGAAACATGGATGAAGGTAATCGGGGTAGTAGAAATACTCACCGCTACGCTGATTCTTCTGCCAAAACTTACACTACGAAGAATCGGATGCATGCTCGCTATCGTACAAATGGTAGGGATACTCTCCCAAGTAGGATTCAATGATGTCGGCATACGTGATGGCTCTATTCTCCTCAGTGCCATAGCTTTGCTTCTACTCCTCTAGCAGAGGTTCCACTTTAAAGATTGAAGCTGTCGAAGAGCTGTACCCAAACGACGCGAGGCTACTTTCTTGTACTGCTTTAGGCGGCTGCACCGGAACGACAGGTTCTGGAGCTTCTTCTGCAGGAGTACACGCAGTGAGCAGTACTGCTAACGCGAATAGCGGAAAGAGAAGTTTAGAGGACATTGGTTTATAAAATGAGCTTACCCGGGCCACTGCATTAAGACTGCAGAAGCAACCATCAAGCCAAGAAGTGTGTGTGAAGCGTTAATTGCAAAGAGGTTTATCGGACTCTTTTGCCATGCCACTTTACTCAGTTCGTTTGGCATTGATCCTGCAAGCCACACAAGCCCTGCCATAAAGGCAGCGTCGGCCAGGCTTGCGGTACCAGAAATAGCAAGGAGGACTGCAAGAAAGTATGTACTGAGGAATGTTGCTACAAGGCCTGTAAGCATTGAGTGCTTAAAGCAGGTGGATCCTTTCTCGCATGTAATACCGGTAAGCTGGCTCCAGTAGGTGCCAAATACATGAGGGTTATACCAAACCATACCTAAAAGCATGCTACAGAGAGTGGCTACGAGTACGCCTGGAAGCGAGACATTTTGGACGAAGAACATAGAGGATGGGGGAAATCACTAGTTATTCTACACGTTTTACGTTGGAATTCCACTTCACTTTTCTGCTTAGGCATACACGTCCTCCTCAACTAGCTGACGTTTCGCGAAGACTTGCTTGTTGGTTTGCCCTCATGCCCAGACGCTGCTGCGCCTCATGCAAAGAAATTGGTGTTTTAGGAACAAGGAGCTGCTCTGCAGTCCTTGCATGTCCATTGACCATTTCATTTACAGTGCCGTATACCCAAAAATGTCCATCTTGATCTACGCGCGTCACCCCCTCATA
>CAJXJE010000068.1 GCA_913054215.1 uncultured Candidatus Peregrinibacteria bacterium
ACTGACATACTTGGCACTGCTTCCGAGTTGATCTTCGATCCGGAGACGCTGATTGTATTTTGCGAGTCTGTCTGTACGACTGAGTGACCCTGTTTTAATCTGTCCAGTTTTCAGAGCCACAGAAAGATGGGCAATAAACGTATCTTTGGTTTCTCCACTTCGATGAGACACCACTGCAGTCCATCCATTGCTCTGCGTTAGCTTGATGGCATCCACTGTCTCCGAGACCGTTCCAATTTGATTTAACTTGATGAGAACGGAATTCACCGTCTTCTCATCTATAGCTTTTTGAATCCTCTCGACATTTGTCACAAGAAGATCATCACCGACAAGCTGCATGCGATCTCCAATCTTTGCAGTAAGATCTGCAAACCCATCCCAGTCATCCTCTGCGTGACTATCCTCGATGCTAATAAGCGGATACTTCCCAGAAAGTTCTTCGTAGTAACTCGTCAGCTCTGAACTACTCAAATTTTTCCCATCAATCGCATAGGAGCCATCAGTATAAAACTCTGATGCTGCAGCATCGATAGCGAGATAAATCTTTCCGGTGTACCCCGCTTTGTCTATCGCTTCAATCAGCAAGCCAAATGCCTCATCACTTCCAGAAAGCTTTGGCGCAAAACCACCTTCGTCTCCAACAGCGGTAATTTTGCCAAGATCTTTAAGCATCGCTCGCAAAACATGAAAGGTCTCGACACCTGCACGTAGAGCATCAGAAAAATTATCAAATCCTGTCGGGACTATCATGCACTCCTGAAATGAAAGATCATTATCTGCATGTGCACCTCCGTTAATTACATTCATTAAAGGAACAGGCAAGAGAGACACCTCCCCTACCTCATACTGCGCAGCAAGTGACTTCCATAGTGGTTGACCCTCAGACCATGCTCGCGCGCGACACACCGCCATAGAAGCACCGAGAATAGCATTGGCTCCGAGCGACGATTTATTCGGTGTACCATCGAGGTCTATAAGCATCTGATCTATCGTTCTGTGATCTGCGACTTGTTGACCTTTGAGATGATCGTTAATAGTAGTATTTACATTTTCTACCGCCTTCATCACCGACTTTCCTCCGTAGATCTTCGGGTCTCCATCACGCAGCTCCAGAGCTTCATGAATTCCTGTCGATGCCCCCGAAGGAACACCGGCACGACCAAGTGTGCCATTATCAAGTTCACAATCTACTTCTAACGTAGGGTTCCCCCTGGAATCCAAGATCTGCCGTGCATGGATCTTTGCGATCGTAGTCATGCACGCATGATATCACTACGCACGCTTACGCGCACTCTCATTAAGAGTGGCACAGTACGCACCAATCATTGTCAGAATAATGAGATTCCACCCAAATCCAGACTCTGGAAGTTCAGAAGGTTTGCTCGAGACACTATCGTATTCTCTGCCAGTACTACTAGTAGAGTCTTCCATCATCTTGCTGTCATCTTCGGTTTCTTCATCGAGACGAGCTGCGATACGTTCTGCACGCCTTTCTTGCATACGAAGTCTCTCACGCCAGTCTTCCTCCATTTTATCTTCTGATGTATCCAAATTTTTGACATCCTCGTTTACCCAACTTGCCAAAAATCCTGTCTCATCCACTTTCCAGAAATCGCCACTCCAGAGTACCACAGCAACTTCTTTCTCCCAGTGCTCCTCCTGCTGGGATACAAACGCAGCAGCAGCAAATGGAATAAGGATAAGAGCCAAGAAGAAAAGCCTAGGCGTACGCCTACGAATCACTTTTAGACAAAAGAGTACGAGAAGTACAAAGCCAAGAACTACAGGAACGAGAGTCCATCCCCATGAATACAAGGCAACACTCTCCGAATCGACAGAGCTACCGAGCACAGCACCTTGCAACATCAACCACACCAATAACATACCTGCTGGGAACCAGTGAAGATTACGAAAGGTATTGTCTGCTCTTCGACGCTGGAAAAGTGCATATAACGAGAGTGGATACACCACGGACAGTATAAAGAGAGCGGCCCAAGGCAAAGCCCCATCTGGAAGATTTGGCAGTGTTGCAGTGAGTAATCCCGTTAGTGCAATGACCGCACCGAGAACAACGACAAGAAACGTCTCTGTAAAATGCTTTAAAGGCATAGGAGGAATATGGTCGTACAATCGCGGCAGAATGTCAAGAAGGTTGAACAGCAGACTTATTCAACCTGTATTTACAGCCAATGCTTCTTTGCAAAGTACGACAGCATTGAAACTAAAATACCTCCCATGACGCCAAGAACTATAAAGAAAGCGTTAGGATGAGCACCAAATGGCAATCCTACGTTCATTCCATACAAACCCGTGAGGAATGTGAGCGGTAACATTGTTACTGAAAAGATGGTCAGAACCTGAATGACAGCATTGGTCTTGTGAGAAAGCCACAATTCATGCGTATCTTGCAGGGCATCAATCATTTCTTTTGACGTATCCAGTAGTGCCCACTGACGCTCTATGGCATCGAGGATGTCGTCAAAATATAGTGCTAATTCATCGGGGACAAATTTCTTATTTTTATGTTCGAGTGTGGCGATAAGTGTTCGTTGTGGGAGGAGAATAGAGCGCATGGCAATGATATTACGTTTTAAGTTCATAATATCCTTGAGGAGGTCTACTTCTTGATCCGTTTCGAATAGTATTTCCTCCATACGATTAAGTTCTTTACGAATACTATCAACGAGAGGAAACACATCTTCGAAAAAGTGTCGCATGAGTTCGTACAAAAAGAACCCCGTACCATGTTGCAAATAATCTTCTCGCAGTTGCTCCGAGTTCTCGAGGTCATTCCACAAACGATCGAGGATGGGTATGCGTCCACGGTGCAACGTAACAAAGAAATCTTGTCCCAAGAAAATGTTCACCTCCTCTTTGATAATACGACCAGACTTTTTGGCACGATACGGAATATGAAACACCAAAAAAAGATACGTATCATATTCTTCAACCTTCGGTCGCTCATGCACACTTAAGCAATCTTCAACATCGAGATCATGAAAACCGTACTTCTTTTGAAGCTCTTTAAGCACCTGCTCTGTAGGAGCAGGGTCATCATGCCACGTAACGCCTTTATACGTAAGAGAGAGCATAGCAAACTCGAGAACTGAGAAGTGGATCTAAAGGAAGGTTCTGATTCCATGATCGTAGACAGGTTACAGAAAGAATTCTGCTACGACAATACTTCTGCGGAGCTACTTTTTCTTTTTCGGCAAATATTTTTCTCGAGGGTCTTCTTCTTTTCCCTCCTGAGGGAGAACTTCGTAATGGCGCATGCGAAACATCTTGATTTGAAATCCTACAAATAGAAGCGCACTCAGTGCCCAAATAATCCACCAGAAGCGCATGGAAATGTAACTGATACCCTCAACACGACACACTGTCAAAAAAAGGCCTGAAATAGCAAGCCATAGAGCAACCCTCGACCACGACTTCGATAATTTACGGGTGACAGAACTACTCTGTTTACTGCGCCATCGCTTCAGAGAAAAAGAGGCAGCAATGAGCACCACGCAGACAAGAAGGATCATAACAACCTTGGGGCTGCTATAGGCAGGAGCCGGTGGATTAGGCCAGAATAAATAACTCAGCATAGGATCAAGTTATAATGAAAGATTCTCTTTTGGTCCGTTATTTTTCTTAGATTTTTTAAGGACTCCGCCTTTTTTATCGCCGGGTTGTCTGCGCTTTGTCTGTCGAACTTCTACAAGAATTTCTGTCAGTAATTCCTCCATTTCACGATCTTTATTTGTACGTGAGGGACGAATGAGGAGATAGAGAAAAAATCCAACTACGGGCAGAGCAGCAACGATGATAATCGAAAAAAACATGTACCAAAACGAATGCGTACGTAGCAATATATCGCGTGTCGTAAAGAAGACGAGAAAAATTACTATAACGCCAACCAGAAGCATTCCACATTGTAAAAGACGTAGTGCAGGGTCTTCTGCCAAAAACATGGGCCATGGCTGAGCAAATCGCTGAAGGAATGTTACAATAACAGTCATTATAAATGTGGGTACTTACGTCTGTGGACCACAACGTACACGACGACGGCTAGTAAAGAAAGTATTGCGAGGAACTGAGAGAATCGCATTTCGAACGTATCAAACGATAACCATCTCCTGGAGATCATATAGCCGCCAAACACGATTATGAGTACGGTTTCATAATACAGGAGTGCCTTCTGTGTCAGCTTTAATTCCACTGCAGCAAACACACCGAGGCTTGCAAACAACATTGTAAGAATCAGAAAATCCATCTTCGTAGCGAAGACCGGAATAGAAAAATCTCCACGGAAATATTCAAAAAAGAATGTGGCAATACTCGCGAGTAAAATACCAAAGAACGTCTCTGATCCTGCTCTGGAACTCTGCTTACGAATAACGAGCAGAAAAAAGGTGAGTGCTAAAAATGTAAACGCATAATACAGCTGCACAGGATGAATAGGGACGGTATATCGCACACCCATGGTGTCATACGTCACACCCCAAGGAATATCAGTAGGCTTGCCGTATGCCTGGCCTGCTGCAAACTTTCCAAACCAATCGAATGCACTCCCAAAAATCGCAGCTGGAAGCAGTACATCTAGCCATTGCAAAAACGTAGAACGGTGGGTTCGTGTATAGCAAAACAGCATAAAGCCAATACCAAAAGCGGCGCCCATAAAACTAAATGAACCATCCCAAAAAACCACAATACGAACAGGGTCACGCAAGTAAATCTTGTACTGCGAAATAAGAGCGAATAATCTTCCAAACCCAATAAACGCTAACAGAAACTGTGGTGCCTTCTCTTTGAAGTGCTGCAGGGAAAGATTGGCACCCTCCGCAAGGCGAAAGAAAAACTCGGCAGCCAACCACACACCCAGCAGCAAGAAGATGACACGCGTCCAGATGATCATGGGGCCTATGGAGAATGCTTCAAACATCGAAGGTATGTTAGCAGAGAAACCCTAGCCAATCGATGCTTCGA
>CAJXJE010000069.1 GCA_913054215.1 uncultured Candidatus Peregrinibacteria bacterium
GGAAAGGCGTGTCTTTCCGTCTGATGCATTGTACTCAACACACAAGGCTTTAATCTCATCGCCTACCTTTACGATATCTTCGACATTCTCTGTGCGAGTCCACTGGAGCTCTGAGATGTGAATCATACCGTCTTTACCGCCAAGGAACTCAGCGATTGCACCAATACCATCGATGATACGTACGATCTTACAATCGTAGGTTGTACCAACCTCTGGCTTTGCCACAATGTTTTGGATGCGAGCAGAAGCACCTGCCATAGACTCTCCATCTGGAGCTGTGACAAACACGAGTCCACTGTCTTCGATATCGATATCCACACCAAACTCTTTGGTGATTCCCTGGATGGTCTCGCCACCCTTACCAATAACGAGGCGGATATCATCAGGATCAATAACGATGGTTTCGATTCGAGGAGCGTACTTACTCATTTCTTCACGTACCTTAGGAATCGCGGAGAGCATATCCTTTAGAACAGACGCGCGGCCGATTTTGGCTTTTTCTAGCGCTTCTTTAAAGACGGTATCTGGAAGACCTTTTACCTTGATATCCATTTGGATCGCGGTTACTCCTGCTTCTGTTCCTGTCACTTTAAAGTCCATATCTCCACCAAAATCTTCTTCGTCTTGCAGGTCTGTCAGAATGACAAACTTCCCGGAAGCATCGGAGATAAGTCCCATCGCAATACCAGATACTGGTGATGAAATTGGTACACCCGCGGCCATAAGCGCGAGGGTAGAACCACAGGCTGCTGCCATAGAAGACGAACCGTTGCTTTCGAGAATCTCTGTGACAATTCTGATTGTATAAGGGAAATCTTCTTCGGACGGAAGAACAGGCTCCAAAGCCTTTTGTGCAAGATGCCCGTGTCCAATTTCGCGATTACCCGTGAAGAGGCGGTTGCTGGTTTCTCCTACAGAGAATGGTGGGAAGTTGTAGTGGTGGAAGTAACGATCTTCCTTTTCTCCCATCATGCCTTCGGTCATTAGTTTGTCTCCAGGTGAACCGAGAGTACAGGTGGTAAGACCTTGTGTTTCACCACGCTGGAAAAGTGCGCTTCCGTGCACACGTGCAGGAAGAAAATCTACGATACATCCGACAGGTCGGATCTCGTCCGGAGTACGTCCGCTCATACGCTTTCCTTCCTCCAGAACCAAACGACGTACCTCACCAGTAACCACCTTGTGCATCATATCAGCTGCATTTGCATACAACTCTGCGAGTTCTTCGTTGTCATCTGCGCTGCCATACTTCTCTTCGAGCTTAGCCGCTGCACCATCTGCGAGATCGTTAAAGTATCCACGACGTGCAAGCTTATCCATAGGATTTAAGATTGCTTCATTAATACCAGAAAGTGCACCTTCTTTTAGGAAGGCAAGAGCCTCTTCGTGCTCGAATACTGCAGGTGCTTCCCACTTCTCAGAACCAATTTCTTTTTGGATATCTGCGAATGCTTTTGCAATCTTCTGGGCAGCCTCCTGACCAAACTCAATAGCCTCTAATACCTTCTCTTCTGGAACTTGATTCGCTGCAGCGTCGATCATGATCACACGATCTGCCGTAGTCGTAATAACCATATCCAGTTCACACTTCTCTCGGTCTTCATGTGAAGGGTTGAGCACAAGTGTTCCATCAAGGAGTCCTACACGCACTGTTCCAACAGGACCATCCGCAGGACAGTCAGAAATTGCTACAGCGAGTGATGCTGCATTTGCAGAAAGCATGTCGTGTTCGTTGTCGAAGTCGTAACTAAGCACCGTGCAGAACACTTGAATATCGTTGTGAATTGTTTTTGCAAACATCGGGCGAAGACCACGGTCTATCACACGCGCTGTAAGAACAAAAGGATCTGCCGGTCGTCCTTCACGCTTACGAAAGCGAGAACCTGCTACCTTACCGGCAGCGTAAAACTTCTCCTGGTAGACAACCTGGAGAGGAAGAAACGTCACACCGTCGCGTGCTGTGCGACTGGTGGTACAGTTACTCATGCATACCGTATCGCCTATTTGGGCGACAACAGTTGCGTTTGCTTGCGCAGCAAGCATACCCGTCTTAAAGACGAGCTTTTTATCACCGACTTCTACGGTGTATTCTTTATCAGCAGCGATAGCACTATCGCCTGATTTTTTACCAAACATGATAAGTAGAGAAAAAGATAGAATATCTCTTTCCTCCAACATTGTTCTTCACTGATGTGGATTCACATAGCAAGCCTCTAAAAGAGGATTCTTACGTAAACCCAGCAAAGGTAAGGAGGCGTCAGAAGGAAAGATCTACATCTACTATACACCCTCTTGAGTGCTAAAAAAGCCCCTTTCCTACGAAATTTTCGTAGTTCCGGGGCTTTGTGCTGCAGATCAGATAGTGACGTATCTGGACATCAATCATTTGGAAGACGATTCATATTCTCGTCTAAAGAACGAAGTTTCTTTCGGTCATCGTCACATGTTGCTGCAAAGTATGCACGTGCAGCTTCGATGTTATTCACAATGAGAAGTACAGAACCACTCTGTAAACGCTCTTGTATTCGATCTGGATTGACCATAGGCGCTAGTCCACTCGGTTCATTTCCATGGGTTAAAGCGGTGATGCCCACTGTAGGACCTGGTTTTCCCGAATCAATTTTCTTCACTCCCTGCACACCTTTATATGTAGATGCAGTAATGTCGAGGAATGCCTCGTGTAACGTATCGCGAGAGAACGTTTCTTGTGTTGCCGTTGGTGATTCATTAAGTAATTTCATGGTAAAAATAGGAATACAATAAAAAATATCCACCGCATTGCGTGGGGTATCTCGATTTCTATAGATTCACAACGCAAGCGGGCTTAGCAATCTGCTAGCCACCAATCTTGCCTGTGAGAAGTGAATATAGTATTCATATACCGTTACATCATTACATACAGAGCACAACAAAGCGCATGCTTTTTCTGTAAAAACCTCTATTTCTTCAGCTTCTTTAGAAAATGCTTAAATCCTCCAGATCCGCACTGGAGCATTCTTGAACCTCTGGTGATCTTACTAATGCTCACACCCAGCTTCTTAGCAATTTCGCGCTGTGGAGTCCCCTTGTCCAGTTCTCGAATCAGTTGCCAACGCTCGGAAAGAGAGGCTACTTCCTGTGGCGTAAACAAATCATGTACCAGCATCTTCGCCTCTTTCTCATCTTTCGGAGAAGAAAGGAGTCTATAAAGATCTTTAAGATGTTGCGACGGTACAGGCATACAGCGACTATACCTACTTCTTCAGCTTATTTGCATCCAAAACCCTCTGATAATGCTCTGGAGTGTGCATTTTGAGGTAATTAAGCAATGTGCGACGGCGCGCTACCTTACCCAAAAGCCCTTTTCGAGCTGAATTATCACCTTTGTGTTCCTGAAGGTGCTTTGTAAGCAATGTGATCTCTTTCGAGAGAATAGCCACCTGAACCTGAGGAGATCCAGTATCTTTCTTATGCGTCTGATGCTTTGTTATGAGGGTTTTTTTGGACTTTCGCTTCATGGACATATGTAGAGGGTGAATACAAATGAAGAAGTTCGCGTCGCGCCAAGGAGGGGGTCTCTAAGCCACCCAATCAGCGAGATCTGTAGCAGTATAGTAAAGCGAACATTGAATGCAAGTATTTAGCTAAGGAATAGTGATATCAAGCTATCTAAAGACTTTTGGCAATTGCATTTGGGTGCACAGCCGTTCACCAAATGGTAGACTGTTCCCCACTATGATAGAACTACTCCTCGGACTCACACTCATCGGCGTTGCGTTTATCGGATTTCAACAATGGAAATCACAGACAGATGGCGACCCACGGCTAAAAGCAGAGATCGAAAAGAAGAACCAGGATATTGGAGAGCTCAAGAATCTGATGATCGAAATGAAGTCCGAAAAGGATGAACTCGCCGGTAAAGGAAAGCAACTCTATGACAACTTTAAGAATCTGGAAGCAGATATGAAGGCGATGTCGAAAGATCGTGATGGTTTATCGGTTCGTGTCTCAAAGTTCGAAGCAGAGAGTGAGCAAAAGCAAAAGCGTCATGAAGACATGGCAACAAAGTTAGAGGAAGCAAAGAGTGCACTGGATGACGAAAAGGTTCGCATCCGAAGAGAAGATGAAGAGCGTCAGCAGCAGATGATTGAGGATCGAGACCGCATGTGGAACGACCATGAGCAAAGTGTTGTGGCACTTCTTGATGGAATAACCAAGAAAGAGCACTGCGCATTCCCCTCCTTTAGTAATACGAATTTACCAGAGGGATTCAGCGGGAGCTTAAAACCAGACTTCATGATAAAGTTTTTAGAGCAGTACATTATTTTTGATGCAAAGGTGTCACGCTCACAAGATCTGCAGAACTACATTAAAGAGTCCGTGAAAAAGACGGCAGCGAAGATCAAAGGAAATCAGTCTATCTACTCCACAGTGTTCTTGGTCGTTCCGACAGATGCTGTGCAATCACTCAAACAGATTTCGTACTACGAAGAAGGATTCACGTTCTACATCGTGTCACCAGAAAGCTTGGAACCGATCTTAGCCAGCTTTAAACGTATAGAGCACTACGAGTTTGCAGAAGCAATGGACCCCCAAGAGCGTGAGAACATTGTCGACTTGGTGGCTGCATTCCATTTTCACATTTCCACACGCAATGCCCACGAGCTTGGCATGATGATGCACGGGTTGGAGACGCTCTCCAAAGCAGAACAGGTACACCCCGAACTCGTAGCAGAAGCGCTTATCAAAAAAGCAAAGATGCGCAATATTAATCTGAACACTGCAGAAACAAAGGAGCTTGTGGCAAATCCCAAAGAGGTTGCACAGCAACTTTTGGAACTTGTGCAGCCTAAAGCAAAGATAACCAAAGAAGATCTAGGAAATGTGTCGTAACTCGGTACAATCAA
>CAJXJE010000070.1 GCA_913054215.1 uncultured Candidatus Peregrinibacteria bacterium
AACACTCATGTGGTTCGTTATAACGGATTTCCCCCTTCGCTTCGATACACTCTTCGTAGGTCGTAATATCAGAAACCTTGGAATCAGAGGAGCCACAAGCAGTAAGAACGAGGGCAGCGAGGAGGAGTAATTTTTTCATAGGCAAAGAGTGTAGCATGGTATAATACGAGTGAAATGCGAAAACTCCTTCTTCTCAATACACTACTTCTAGCGGCCTGTATGACAGGTCCATCCCCAGATTCCTCTCCATCTTCTAATTCTTCTGCATCCCCTGATTCTTCTCCCATTATCATGGCAAACGACGAAAATCTCCGAGAAAAGCTCACCTCACTGCAATATAAAGTGACACAAGAAAACGGCACAGAGCCTCCATTCGATAATACCTACTGGGATAATAAAGAGGAGGGGATTTACGTAGATATCGTTTCCGGAGAACCACTGTTTAGCTCCAAAGAAAAATTTGTATCCGGAACCGGATGGCCGAGCTTTTGGGCGCCGATTGCCCCCGAAAATGTTATAACCAAAAAAGATTTCCTTCTGATATTCCCTCGCACAGAGCTACGGAGTAGAGAAGGGGATAGCCACCTTGGTCATATCTTTAAGGACGGACCCGAACCTACGGGGCTTCGGTACTGCATCAACTCCGCAGCATTACGATTCGTGCCAAAAGACGAATTGGGCAGCGAGGGGTATGAGAAGTATACGAAGATGTTTGATGGGTAAATAGTAGCTTATAGGCCAAAATACTGTACTCTCTTGCGGACTAATCATGGATATCCGCAATATCGCCATTATCGCACACGTAGACCACGGGAAAACTACTTTGGTGGATGCTCTGCTGCAACAGGGAGGTGCGTATGCAGACCACGAAGAAGTAAAAGAACTTGCTATGGATAGTGATGACCAAGAACGTGAGCGTGGTATTACGATCTATGCAAAGAACACAGCAATCCACTACAAGGACTGTAAAATCAATATTGTTGATACTCCAGGACACGCGGATTTCGGGAGCGAAGTAGAGCGCATTTTGCGCATGGTCGATTGCGTACTGCTCCTAGTAGATGCTCAAGAAGGCCCCATGCCGCAGACGAAGTTCGTACTAAAGAAATCTCTAGAACTAGGGCTGAACCCGATTGTAGTTATCAATAAGATTGATAAGCCTGCGCAACGAGCTATGGCAGTTGTCGACATGGTGTTTGATCTCTTTTGAGCACTGGGAGCAACCAACGAACAACTCAATTTTCCCTTTGTCTTTTGCATCGCCCGCGAAGGAATAGCGCAAAACAAATTAGAGGAAAAGGGGACAGACCTCACTCCGCTGTTTGAACTGATTATGCAACATGTAAAAGTTGCCGATAGCGACACGTCCGCTCCTCTTCGGATGCAACCGAGTAGTCTTGCGTACGATGATTATGTCGGCCGCATGGGTATAGGGCGTATCTACGAAGGGACAATGAAAGTCGGACAGCAAGTTTCGGTACTCAAATCTGATGGCAGTGCACGCAATGGAAAAATTACCAAGATCTTTATCGCTGAAGGGCTAAAGAAGAAAGAAGTACAAGAAGCATCTGCAGGAGAAATTGTTACCGTTGCCGGTATCGATGATATCTACGTCGGAGAAACAGTCGCAGAAAAAGGAGTAACAGATCCATTGCCTGCAATTTCCATCGACCCACCAACTATCAGCATGTCTTTCTTGGTAAACAACTCTCCGTTTGCAGGAAAAGAAGGATCACAACTGACAACAAGGCAGATCCGCACGAGATTAGAACGCGAGAGGGAGACTAACGTGGGACTGCATGTCGAAATCATCGAAGGAACAGATAGCTTCCGTGTATCAGGGAGAGGGGAACTACACCTTTCTGTACTCATTGAATCTATGCGCCGTGAAGGGTTTGAGTTACAGGTCTCTCGACCAGAGGTAATCTTTCAAGAGATTGATGGTGTAGTCTGCGAGCCTATAGAGCATGTCATCATTGATGTACCCGAGGAATTTTCTGGTACGGTGATCAATCTCCTCAGTCAGCGCAAAGGAGAAATGCAGGACATGAAAACAGAAGACGGCCAGAGTCGCATCGAATTCCTCGTTCCGACCCGAGGGCTCCTAGGATTTCGTGGAGACTTCATTATCGAAACGAAGGGAGAGGGGATCTTAAACCACTCATTCCTCAAGTTCGAAGAGGAGAAGGGAGAAATCCCCGGACGCACACGTGGAAGTATGATCAGTATGGTCAACGGAGAAACCATGGCCTTTTCGCTCTGGAATCTTCAGGACAGAGGAATACTGTTTATCGGAGCACAAACCTCTGTATACATAGGAATGATTATCGGAGAAAGTGCCAAAGCGGACGACATGATGGTGAACCCTACAAAGAACAAAAAACTCACGAATGTGCGAGCCTCCGGAACAGATGAAGCAATGAACCTTACGCCCGTGCAGCCAATGACTCTCGAGCAGGCTCTTGAGTACATTGGGGACGACGAGCTAGTAGAAGTCACCCCGAAAAGTATCAGACTACGCAAAAAGATCCTCGATGAAGTAGAGAGAAAGAGAGCTAATCCGAAGGGGTAAGAGCGCCTATGGCAACTCTTTCACGATTGCTTCGAGATCAAACTCTTCCAAATACATCTTGAGCTCTTTGTAGAGATCTGAGCTAGGAGTAGCTTCCGTGGCGTCTGAAAGTTGAGCAAGACGGTCTTCAACTTTTTGAAGTCTCTCACAGACGGTTGTAAATGCATCTACGTATCCGGCAACTGTGTGCCCCGGGAGTATTTGATGGTTATCGACGTGTGTTCTCATCTGAGAAACAAACTCTCTAACGCGTGCAAGTGGAATGGATTTGTCATCTGCCATATGCTCTCTAATACGCTCAAAGCATGCACGTGCACTCTGGAACTTTCCAATAACATGCATAGATACTGCTGCAGAAGCTGATTCACATGGTTCTAAAGTAGGAGATCCACCGTGAATTCGAATAACCATAAATGGACTCTTGGTTTCAGACATTGGACAGGACAGGATAGATTCCCTCTTGGCTCTACAACTACTTTCACGGATAAATTGACATAATCTAGCTCATTCGTACTATACAACAAATGGATTCCCCAAAACCCCTAACAAAAATGGAAGCAACAGTTGTAGATCATCTAGAAATACACCGTACCCAAGGTCTTACACAAAAGGAGTTAATGGTTGCAATTGGATGCCAGGAATCTGTCGTCCGCGAAGCATGCCGAACTCTACTGGGGAGAGGGAGAGTAAGTATCATGCGTAAATTAAAACCTGAATTCCGAGGAATGGATGCGCCAACAGCTCCTGATGGACATCGGAATATGGTTGCAGATTATTATGATGCGGTGAGAACTGATACGTATGTGCTCAATGCGTAGGGGTTATTGGAGTCGAATGGTCTCCACTATGTCCTCAAATGTATCAAACCAAAGCTGAGCTTGGTCTCCTCCACGCCCGAGCTTGATTGTGGTATAAAACTCATCCATAAGGTCATCATCCCACATCAAATCATCTGCACATTCTGGATAGTACGTTTTAAAGAAAGCGGGGGACTCCTTGACGATTTCCTCGGTAGGTCCACTGAGCGTTACGACAATCTGATGACCGCGGTGAAAGAAGTAGAGCACGCGGTCGAACGTAATATCGCACACCTCAAACCGACGCAGAACAGTAAAGTCTTGGGCAAACCCAGACCCAATCGGCACCACACTCTGAGAAGATTCCAGAGGAAAATCAACCGGTTCTCCGAAACTTTGTTTCGAAAGTGCATATCGATTGAGCTTTGCGGTTTGTTCGTTAAACCCCATGGTGTCTGCGAGTCCTTCGATGCGGTTGATGCGGATATCAATGTTTGCATCTTGCGGATAT
Source organism: uncultured Candidatus Peregrinibacteria bacterium (assembly GCA_913054215.1). Lineage (GTDB taxonomy): Bacteria > Patescibacteriota > Gracilibacteria > Peribacterales > Peribacteraceae > UBA2170. The sequence goes on from CAJXJE010000070.1 coordinate 3,881, forward strand.
GAAACAGCAACCCCAGCCTCTTTGTTTTCAAACCGCTGCCAGCCATCTTCTACAGGTGGCGTGACACAAGCAGTGAGTGCAACCGTAAGGCAGAGGAGAGGGTAGGGGAGTTTCATGTAATGAATATGGGAATCCAGCTAGGATAGTGTGCCTGGATAAGCGCAAGATACAGAACAAAATCCAGAGAAAGATGAATGGTAACAACATACAAAAGGGACTCCGTTTTGCGAAACACATATCCCTGCAGTAGCGCAAAAAGGAAGATAGCGATGGGTCCCCATCCGGTAAACCCAAGCTCAAACAAAAACGAGGTAAAGAGGACAGACTGTACGAAGTTCGCCTGCCCAAAGGGGAGAAAACGACGGAGTATCCCCAGAACTGTACTGATGAAAAAAAGTTCATCCCAAATACCGAGTGCATTAGTCCCCACAAACAGCCGCGACAGAAAACTAAACCCCGGTTCTACCGACCAGTTTAAGTACGCTCCGGTATCGCGAAGATAAAAGGGGAGTAAGAAGTACGAGACAACTACCGTAAAGAACACGTAGAAGACTTCTTTTTTGTACCAGCTACGTCCGTGATGCCAGCGAAACCGCACAAGATAATCTTTGTAGATGTATCTGGAAACGAAGTAGGGGAGTGCTACGGCCAGAAGTAGCGTGAGGCCCATCGACCCCATATGCGCGTACGTCACCGTGGTATCAATACGGGTAATACCGAGCAGAGCGAGTGATAAATAGATGAGAGCGATGTCTCGGCGAAAGGTATCAGAACTGAGCACAAGCAGTGCGACTCCAATTCCAAATGCGACCCATCCCATAGGGAGTTGCAGCGCAATCAAAAGCACACCCGTGATACACATACAGAGAAGTGATGCGTATTCGGAAGGTCTTAGACGAGGGAGATCTAGAGTATGGGACATGT
>CAJXJE010000071.1 GCA_913054215.1 uncultured Candidatus Peregrinibacteria bacterium
AAAGACTCCACATCACCAGAAGCAAGTGTACTCGTAACAGCGCCTTCACCTGCAATCATAGCAACTTCATTTCCAATTCTGCGATGTTCAACGTACGCAGGTACCAAGTCGCTATCTGGCTGACCAGGTACGGTGATTGCCTGCCACTCTGTTAAGTCTCCAACGACTGTAGCTTCTTGCGCCTCTCCCGCATTATCCATATATGTTACCGTTTGTGAACTGTAGTCAGTTGCTTGCAAATTTTGATGCACATCTTCGTGGCCTTTAACACGTTCTCTGTAGCCACGATCATCAACTTTCAATTCTGTATTCTCTTTGCTAAGCACCATTTTTTTAGAAGATCGCTCCACTAACCCTGAAGCACCATGATCTTCTTCAGTATCACCAACAGAGTTCGGTCCTACTAGATCATTCATACTCCCCTGCCATGTAGTCATGGTTACCGTCACATTTCCGACAAGCTCATCAGCCGCATCTCCAAATTGATTCTGCAGTGTAGTAGTTGTTACTTCGACGCGTTGCTCTACTTGGTTTTGGAACTCTGTAGATGTGACCGTTCCGGTAGACTCTTGTGTCTCGTGGATTGCTGTTTCGACGATTTGTTCTTCTAGTTTCTGCATAGGATTATGGGGAAGTTGCCCATAGTGAATAGCACTATGCAGTGTAGCGCATCCCTAAACGGTATCGAAGTAGATAGAGTGCTTTTTTATGGCTTATTTAAAACACTTTTTCGATGCACCTAAACCTCGAAATGTAGCCTATTTTTCCGCTTATACGTAATATACGTGAATGCAAACTTGTGCTTGGTATCCGCTGGATGCTCCTCACGTTCCACCTCCTCCCAGACTTCTGGGTCTATCTCTGGAAAGACAACATCGCCTGCGATCCACGCATGCACACGTGTGAGATACAGGTAATTACTCAGCTCCATCGCCTGCTTATAGATCTCTCCACCGCCAATGATAAAAATCTCCTCTTTGTCGTTATCTTTATGACCATACATAATGGCCTCTTCTAGTGACGAGGCAATTTCACAATCATCAGCCTCGTACGTACTCTCTCTTGTAACAATGATGTTCTCACGGTTGGGTAAAGGCTTACCCAAAGCTTTCACAATAGATTCAAAGTTCTTGCGCCCCATAATGACAGGATGTCCTTCGGTTTTTTTGCGGAAATACTTCAAATCATCAGGCAAATGCCATGGAATACTACCGTCTCTACCAATAACATTGTTCTCTGATGCCGCGACTATGATGCTAATGCGCATGCGCAGACTATACAGCTATCGGTGCTTTAATCCCAGGATGTGGATCGTAATCACACACCGTAATATCATCGAAGGTAAATGCAAACAAATCTTTGACCTTCGGGTTTAACTCCAGCGTTGGAAGAGCTCTCGGTTCACGTTCGAGTTGCGTGAGCGCTTGCTGCATGTGATTGCTATAGAGATGCAGATCTCCAAAGGTGTGCACGAAGTCCCCTACTTGCAAGTCACACGCCTGTGCCATCATGTGAGTAAGCAACGCATACGAAGCAATGTTAAATGGAACTCCCAAGAAAATGTCTGCGCTACGCTGATAAAGCTGGCAACTGAGTTTTCCATCCAAAACATAAAACTGAAACAGGCAATGACAGGGTGGTAATGCCATCTTGCCTAGTGCAGCATTCTGATCTGGTGACTTGGAGATATCAGGAAGTACTGATGGGTTCCATGCAGAGACAATCAACCTGCGTGATGTCGGGTTACGTTTGATCTCATCCACCACCCAACTAATTTGATCCACTCCAGAGAAATCTCTCCACTGTTTACCATACACAGGGCCGAGGTCACCCTCTGGTGTCGCCCATTCATCCCAGATCTTCACACCGTTTTCTTGTAAGTACTTGATGTTGGTATCCCCCTTCAGAAACCACAGAAGCTCATGCACAATTGACTTCATATGCACCTTCTTCGTTGTAAGCAGAGGGAATCCTGCTGCCAAGTTAAACCGCATTTGAGCTCCAAAAATACTGACCGTTCCTGTTCCGGTACGGTCGTCTTTCGAAGACCCCTCATCCATGACGGATTTGAGGAGCTTAAGATACTGGAGGTCTGCGTTATTCATAGGGAGCTACTATACATCAATTATTATCGATCTGTATCTCTTCCCCAAATAGCTTCTCCTCGATCTCTACGCCAATATTGCCGAATGATGTAGTGGAGACTAAGTACGTCTCTAAGGCTCGAAGCCAGCTGTAATTTAGGGCTAATGCCGTAACAATGAGTATTCCTCCGGAGATCTGCTTGATACGACCACTGTACTTTGAGAGTACACGTGAGGACTGGGCAGCAGCTTGCCCACCATAGCCAATAAGCAGTAGTGGGATAGACGTACCCACTCCATAGGTCAAAAGAAGTGCTGCAGCCTCGAGGCCAGGTTGTTCCTGTACCAATGTGAGCGCAAATCCCAAAGCAGGTCCTGCACACGGTACCCACACAAATCCCATCGTAAGACCGATGAGAAATGCGGTGAAGGGATTATCCTGACCCAGCTCTCCTGTAGCTTTTTGTTGTACATCCGTACCAAATTGCTGAATACGTGTGGCAATCCATCCCCCAACTTCCATAAGCGTTGCTCCAATAGTTTGGGCAATTGTCATCACGATCCATCCATATTCGTAATAGAAGAATCCACCAAGGACTGCGCCCGTAAGTTGCAAGGTCCTGTTACGGGTAAGAAATCCAAACCCAAAGAGCAGCAAGATGTAATAGGTTGAAACACGAATATAATCTGCTAGCTCAACAAATTGATTGAGCACGACTGTAAGTAAAAAGGTAAACCCAACAAAGCTCACCAACATTCCCGCAATCGTCAGAAGTGGACGCCATTTACTACGACCTGCAATGCTGACACCCAAGACAATAGGGACAAGTGGCAAAATACATGGAAGCAATATCGTTAGCATTCCTGCCACGAACATAGTGACGTACAGACTAGTCATACAAGTAGAATAGCTGCTCTAACCCAAAAGATCACGCAAAGCTGTACTGGACGGGAATCGTACGCGCTCGACTTCGTTTCCATTTCCATCTATCACAATAAATGTATCCTGACCTGTGACGCCAAATTGTTTCTTCAGATCAAGCGATGTATCGAAATCGATTTTATAGACAGATCGTGGATATTTTGCAGATCCATAATACTCTTTAAGGCGACCATCATTAGCTTTGCACTTTGGACACCATGTAGCATGAAAGAAAAGTACAGACTCTTCTCCATTTCCAATAACACCTGGGGTGTACTCCGTGTACGAACCATCAGCTGCAACCTTAGTAGGCTTTGTCGTAGGAATTTCAGCAACAGAAGGTTTTGGCGGTGTAGGAACCTTAACAGCAATCTCTTCAACTCGTTTCTCCATCACAGGCTCAGGCGTTTTTACCTCTACATTTTTTGTATCTTGAGGCTTGCAAGCCGAGACTACGAGCGTGAGGGCCAAAACGGCAAATAGTGACTTATTCATACGATAAAGGGGAACCAATACCCCTCCATTGTAAGGGGTACCATCTCCTTCACAAGAGTCTATTTGGACTTATCTGAACGCCCCCGTGTCTGTGAAGAAGGGCAATCCTCCTGAAACGGGCAATTGGAGCAATCTCTATTATGTGCGGTGCACACTGCCCTCCCATGAGCAACTAACAGGTGCGACAACTTGAGCCAATCCTTCTTAGGAGTCGCTTCCATCATCTGCAATTCGATCTTGTCTTGGTTCTTTGTTTTGACGACACCAAGGCGATTGAGGAGTCGGATATTATGCGTGTCTATAGGGATGCCTGCGGTCACACCAAAGGCCGTGCCTAAAACCACTGCAGCAGTCTTACGGCCAACACCACGCAATGTGAGCATCTTCTCCATAGAACGGGGCACCTTTTCGTCATAGCGATTGATGATCGTCTGGCAGCTCTCTTGTATTGCCCGAGCTTTCATACGAAACGACCCGCAGGTATGTACATCTACCTCGAGTTCCTCCTGTGACACCTTCAAATAATCTTGTGGTGTTTTGTATTTTACAAATAATGTTTTACCCACCTGATTGACGCGCTTATCTGTACATTGTGCCGCAAGAATAGTAGCAACGAGTAGCTCTAGCGGAGTACGCCAATCCAACGTGCAATCTGCCTTCGGGTACAGCAGTTTTAGCTCCCTGAGAATGGTATCAACAGTAATCTTCACAAAAAGAGTATGCCTGTTAGTAGGAAAATCGTACATTCATCTTTCATGCATTCTTCCGGAGCCAGCGTCAACGAAACTCACTAGCTTCCCGCCTCAAATCAGATATAGTCAATTACCGATGCCGCATCTCCCTTCGTTCACCGTTTTTGACACTGAGACCACTGGTCTCGACCCACGTAAAGGGGATAGAATCATTGAGATTGCAGGAGTACGCATAGAAGACGGTATTATTCGAGAAGATCTTTCATTTGTGAAACTTATAAATCCAGAGAGAACGATTCCATGGGAAGCCAAGCGTATAAATCACATAGAAGACAGTGATGTCGCTGGAGCACAAACCATTGACCAAGTGCTCCCACAATTCCTGGATTTTGCGAAGGGATCGATTTTAGTCGCCCACAACTGTGATTTTGATATGGGCTTCCTACAGATCGAAAAGGAGCTGTGTTGGGGATATGTCGAGATGCCAGAGTGCCTCTGTACCATGCGCCTGAGCAAGTCACTCTACCCAAGTGAATTCCGCCACAACCTAAATTCCCTCGCTGCGAGGCTTGGCATCGAAATGCCTACA
>CAJXJE010000072.1 GCA_913054215.1 uncultured Candidatus Peregrinibacteria bacterium
CTCCTCACTATTCTTGGATATTCCGTAAATGACACCATCGTTATTTTTGACCGTATCCGCGATAATCTTGCAGAACAAGGACGCAAAGAGGATTTCTATGATGTCGCAGATAGAAGTCTAAGCCAAAGCATCATGCGTTCTATTAATACATCCGTTTCAACGCTGATCATGCTGAGCTGCCTCTTTATCCTCGGATCGGAAAGTGTACGCTGGTTTGTCCTCACATTGATGACAGGAGCTATTATTGGAACCTATTCCTCGCTCTTCCTCGCTACCCCTCTTTTGGTCTATTGGAAGAAGAAACAATAGCATTTGCCCATTAAATATTTCTCCGTTTTCCATTTTCCTGCCTCTTTTTTCCTGTAAGCTCCTGATCAATGTCTGACTCCCCAGATATCAAACGGCTGAAAGGTGGACGTGTGGAATGCACCGTTACCTTCTCAGAAGCAGAAGTAGCCCCTGCAGAGGAGAAAGCTCTTCATGAGCTAAGCCGCGATATCGAGCTTCCCGGATTTCGTAAAGGAAACGTTCCCATGGACCAGGCAAAGAAAAAGATCAACCCTGAAAAGCTTTTTGAAGCTATCGTGCACCACATTCTGCCACCTGCTTTTGAGAAGCTCATCGCCGATCACGACATCAAGCCTATTATCCATCCACGGGTGGAGGCTATCAGCCGTGAACCACTAACGCTCAAGATTACCTTCATCGAAAAACCAGAAATCACCCTGAAAGGTATCAACAAAATTAAAATTGAAAAGAAAACCCCAGAAGTCGACGATAAGGAGCTTCAGAAAATGATCGACTTCGTGCTCGAAAAGCACAAAGAGACTAAAGAAGTAGATCGCGAAGCAAAGGAAGGTGATCTTATTACCATGGATTTCCATGGAACAGATGAGGAGAACAAAGAAATCGACGGTATTCGCACCAAAGGACACCAAGTAGAAATCGGCTCTAAAGTCCTGATTCCAGGATTTGAAGATAACTTAAAGGGAGTAAAAAAAGGTGAAGAGAAAGCGTTTACCCTTACCTTCCCCGAGAAGTATCACGCAGAGAAGCTTCAGAACAAACCCGTCACATTCCATGTGACTGTCATGAAGATCGAAGAAGTCAGCAGACCTACACTCACAGATGAATTTGCCAAAAAAGAACTGCAGTCTGAATCGGTCGAAGAATTTAAGAAGCAAATAAAAGAATCTATGGAACAGCAAGAGCTTTCCGTCGAACACCAGCGTCGAGAACGAATACTGATGGATGAACTGACAAAATGTACAAAAGTAGAACTCGCTCCAGAGCTTATCGATGAAGAAACCCGCCAGATGGTTGGTGAATTCGAGCAGCAGCTGTCGCAGCAAGGTATGAGCATGGAACAGTGGATGCAAGCTTCTGGCAAAAAGACAGAAGAAGTGTTCGAAGACATGAAAAATCAAGCAGAGAAACGTCTAACACTGCGATTGGGTATGCAAAAACTGGTCCAAGAAAAAAATATTGATATTACGGACGAGGAAATGGACCAGATCGTTGAAGGATTCCTCGGGCAAGCAACACCAGAGCAACGCAAAGAAGTAGAGTCTGCCTACAAAAAAGGTGCACAGGCCTACGAGCAACTCAAGTGGCAAAAGAAAGTAGAAAAGGCACTCGAAACAATGTTGAAATAAAGCAAAGTTGAAATATTGAAAGCAGGTATTCAGAACAGACTCTTTCAGATTTTCAGATTTTCAACATTTCAATATTCTGACACCACAGTGGCAGCTACTTCCACCATACCCCAACTCGTCGCTCTGGATTGGTATTGGCGAACATCCGACAGTTATCTCTGTGAATCATAACCGTACCCCCTCGAGCAATATTTCCAACGATGTTTTCTTGTGGCCACTCCTGTGGCCCACAGCACTTCGCATATCGCATTGGCATAGGCATGCCACCTTCAATACCTATAAGAGAATCCTTACGCTGCAACCTATCAGGCTTTTGCTCAGTTTTCTCTACTCCATTTTCTTCTGCCAAGTCCTTAGGAGAAAGAAGTCCCAAACGCGCAGGCAAAGAACCGACACGCTCAGACCCTTGTCCTATCTTCATAAGCAAATCCTCCCGCTGAGCTAAGCTCAGACTCAAACCATCACACTCACGGAGTAATGAGAGATCCGACGTTAGAGGAGCTATCCCTCTTTTTTTGAACTCCGCAATCACAAGTTCTTTTCCAGAAGCAATGAGATGCGGCCGTTCTTGAGCATAGAGATACCGACGCAGTTTGCTGCGACTACTAGCCATCCGTAGCATCTGCATCCAATGCGTAGAAGGCTGAGGAGATTTATGTTTTTGAATCTCTACAACATCACCATTTTCCAGCTGATAATCCATCGATACAATCGAACCATTGACAAAAGCTCCACGAAAAGAAAGTCCAAGGTCTGTATGCACCTGGAACGCAAAGTCCAATGGCGTTGCACCTTCGGGTAACTCCACTATATCTCCACGAGGTGTAAGCACAAAAATATGATCTGCAAATGCCTGCTCTTCTCCTTCTTGACTATCAACAGACTCCTGACCAAGAAGCATGGAATGAAACTGCACTTTTTCTAGAGCCCTCGCAGTAGCACCAACTTCTTTATAACTCCAGTGTGCAGCTACACCAAATTGTGCCTCTCGGTGCATCCTCACAGTGCGAATCTGCACCTCCATATTGAAATTGTCTGGAAGATCAGTAAAGCCTGCCAATGTGGTATGCAAACTCTGATATCCATTGGGTTTAGGAAAGGCAATGTAATCTTTAAAACGATTCGCTATCGGTCGACCAAGACGGTGCAACAGCCCAAGCACACGGTAACAATCCTCTTCGGAATCGACAATAACACGTAGTGCAAAGAGATCGTAAATATCCCCTATATCTGTCAGCGATTTTCGACGCATTTTCTGGAAGATGCTGTACGCCTGTTTCTGACGAGAATCTACAGTGGCAGTAATACCTTGTTCTTGTAAAAAATTTTCCAAGGCTTCAGAAGATTTCTTCAGAAAGTTCGGACGTTCTTTGTGCACACGATCTAACTGCTCAGAAATACGCTCACTATCGTATTCGTACAAAACAGGGAACGCAGCATTTTCTAGATTGTGCTTGAGAGAGTAAATACCAAGTCGTGCAGCAACAGGAGCAAAGAGTTGTAACACATCCTGCGCAAGACGCTTCGCACGAGCCGAATCTATTCTGTGAATAGACTTAAAACAATGTGTTCGATCACAAAAACAAACGAGCAATACGCGAATATCATCAGAAACAGAGAGCAACATAATGCGTAAATCTTCTATAGAACGACGACGTCCCTCTAGTGTGATGTGCGAGAGAAGGTGAATACCCGAAACAAGAGTACGTACATTGGGACCAAATTGCTGCTCCAGCTCGGTCAATGTCATCACCTTTTGTTCCAAAACATGATGCAGCAAGCATGCAACCACTGTGTCTTCATCTGGTTCAAACGGAGAAATTTCTTCGATGATACCGAGTATATGATCCAAAACTGTTTCTCCAGTCCAGTGGAGTGCATCACTATAATTCGACTGTGCTATGGCAAATGCACGACAAAGCCTGCGCCTATCGTACGACGCTCCTGACTCTCCAAGTCGGTCCAATACTGGAGCCAATTGAATATTCGCTACACTTTGCATCCGGACGCCCATTCTAAGGAGGCTCAAGCGACTTGACTAGAGCTATCGTTCACATTTTTTGGCCTAGATAAGCCAATATTAGCCAGTTTTAGCGAAAGATCAGCGTTCAATAATCAACGTGACAGGCCCGTCATTTACTAGGCTCACACCCATATAGGCACCAAATTCGCCCGATTCTACCTTTTGTACCCCCATCTGCTCTAGCTTGCGAATGAAGTATTCGTAGAGCACTTTTGCATCCTCAGGAGGCGCTGCTTGGCTATAATCCGGCCGATTCCCCTTCTCGAGCCTTCCTGCCAACGTAAATTGCGATACAACGAGAATATCTCCACTGATATCTATAATAGACTGATCGTTGATCTTGCCTTCTGCAGAATCAAATAGTCGAAGCTTTGCTACTTTCTCCGCCAATAATTCCGCTTGAGCAGACGTATCTCCACGAAGTATTCCTAAAAAAAGAAGATATCCCTGCTCGATCTGACCGATAACTTCCCCGTCGACAGTGACGGAGGCTTCGGTGACTTTTTGGAGGAGGAGGCGCATGTCTATATAGAATCACAGAGAGTCATCAGAGTAAACTCCAATTGCTCCTACGGAAGATACGCTGCAATGCGTTTTGCAGCCCCATCATTGCCAGTAACGGGCAGTAGGATTTTAAATCTATTTTTGCTTCCACCAAATATTCCCTTCGGAGTATCAAGAGCAGCCAAAATCGCCGTACAGAGATTTGGATTCTCTACGAGTGGTCGCCACATTTTCAGAAGATCTGTCACAGATTTATCAGAACCAAGTCTACTATCTATCTGTGCCAAGAGAGGCTTCGCTGTTTCAATATTTCTTTCTCTGAGTAGATACTGCCTTTGAAATTTTTGCGCTTCTGTATGTACTTGATCTGGCAATTTAGACTCTATCCATTGCCCACCATCCTTCGTTCGATACTCTATTTCAAGTACCTGATCCACCTGTCTTGCTTCTTTACCAATAGTACTGTGATGTGCCTCATCTACATAGACCAACTTCCGCTCTGAATCACCTGCCGCATACGGAGGAGTCCGTTCTCTCCAAATATAATCAGCTTCATCTACATCTTGAGCAGCTGCCAGAAAGAATGCCCGA
>CAJXJE010000073.1 GCA_913054215.1 uncultured Candidatus Peregrinibacteria bacterium
GAACACTGGTAGCCTCTACGTCGTAATACTTACGCAGTGCACTCTTTACATCGATCTTCGTTGCATTTGGAGCAATCTTGATTGTGTACGTGCGGTCCGACGCTTTCATGCGCTCAGACTTTTCTGTTTCTATGGGGCCGACGATAACGCGAGAGAGGTCCATTATTTTTTAGTAGCGGTAGTAGTTGTAGCTATCTTTGCTGCTGGTTTCTTTATTGGCTCCTTCTTCGCTGGCTCCTTCTTCTCCTCTTCGCTGTCTCCTCCGAAGATCTTTTCTGCCTTCTTGATGGCATCCACCATAAAGATAATGTGGTGTGCACCGAGAATCATCTCTGGGTTGAGATACTGCACCATCACGGTCTCTACAGCATCTAAATTTCCTGTTGAGAGACAGAGGTGTGCGTGCTTCTCTGGGGTGATAATGACAATCTTGCGACCAAGGTCCACCGGCATCTTCTGTAACATTGATACCGCGTCTTTTGTGGAGATCTTGTCTGGGTAACTTTCGAGCCCGATGATCGCACCGTTCTTTGCCTGTGCACTCAGTGCACTATAGAGAGATGCTCTGCGCATCTTCTTGGGCATGTTCTTTACGTAGTTGGCCAGCTTGCTTGGTCCAAAGGACTTGCTTCCTCCACGAAGGATAGGTGAGCGCACACTTCCGCGACGCGCACGTCCTGTTCCCTTCTGTTGGAACAATTTGCGAGTTGAACCACGAATGTCACCACGACGCTTCACAAACGAGATAGATCTGCGCTTGTTGCTCTGCTGACGGACAACAGCCTGGTGCATCAGCCCTTCGTTGATTGGAGCTTCAAAGAGGACCTTGGGCAAGGTTGCCGTGCCTTTCTTTGTGCCGGTAGCTGTATAAACGTCAATAGTCATGATTAAGAGTTAGATTGAGAATCAGATTCGAGAGTGATATACACATTTCCACCGTTGGTCCCAGGAATAGGACCTTTAACAGCGATAAGACCTTTTTGCACATCGCAGGTCATGATTTCGCGCTTTTTGATGGTGATTTGATCTCCTCCCATTCGTCCTGGCATTTTCTTTCCTTTCATCACACGACCAGGGAACTCACACATTCCAATAGAACCTGTGCGCCTGTGGTGGTGACTACCGTGAGTACGAGGACCTTCAGAGAACTTGTGACGCTTGATCACACCCTGGAAACCTTTACCTTTGCTCTTTCCAGTGACGGAAATCATTGCTGCTTGGACGAATTTCTCACAGTTCAAGGTCTTTCCAGCTTCTAAGCCGTCGAGGCTATCGACTTTCCACTCCTTTATATCTCCGTAACGTGTGTGCTCATTCCCCTTCCTCGTCCTCCACTTTTTAGGCTTCACACCGAGTACAACAGCGTCGTACCCGTCTTTCTCCTTAGATTTTGTACGAATAATAGTATTTGGCTCTACCTCTAGGTAGGTCACAGGAACTGCATCCCCATTCTCTAGGAATACACGTGACATGCCGAGTTTCTTAGCAATTATACCGTTACACATAGTCTTGGAGGTTCATCTGGCGCGGTTAGTGCAAGCACATCGCGCTAAAACATCAAGATTCGTTAGAATTAACGAAGCTGGACTAATTTAAGGAGAAACAGGGGATGTGTCAAAGAAAAAAGGTTTGTTTCTAAAAATACGTCACCCCTGCCACTGTCCCTAGGGGATCCCTTTGGGATCGTGTGGACGAAGACCACTCAGCTACTTCTTCATGGTCTTTATATACCAACTCATTCATAAACGCTCGCTTGAGGGAGGGTAATGGGGGTTTGGGGGAGCTAGGGAACCGAATGAGGTTCCCTGGTCCCCCGAGAAGAAAACATTTAATTTGTATGACAAATACTATACAATGTCATACATCTCCCCCATCAACTATGCCAACAACCGATACAATCCTCACTGTCCGCATCTCCCCTCGTATAAAAATGGCCGCCGAGCGACAAAGCAAACGCGATGAACTCTCTTTGAGTGATGTCACAAGGATGCTCCTCAAAGCCTACGCAAAAGGAGATATTCGCATTACGGTAGGGATGAAATAAAAAAACAGGGCACTCCACCCCGGAATACCCTGTTTTTAGGAACTGAGCCGACTAGCAGCCACAGTTGCCTTTTTCGTCTGGGCAAGACTTGTTGTTACTACAATCACACTTGCAATTGCAGTTACACCCCTTGCTCCTTTCGGCAGAGCATTTGCCATCTTGCGTTGAGCAATCCTTCATAAAAAAAGGGGGTAGGAAATAACGTAGTAAATATATATTACCTAGTTACTTTTGTAAAGTAAGTAATGAATAGTAATTTAGTAGAAATATGTTGTAAATAGTGTATAATGTCGATATATGGCCAAGACGAAGTCATCCTCGTGCAATTGCCCCACCTACAGTATTATCGAATTTTGTTCGAAAAAGTGGGCAATGCACATATTGCGAACTATCGCAGACCACAAAACCATGCGATTTTCGGAGATTAAAGAAGACCTTACAGAGATTAACAGTCGCATTCTTTCGGAAAGGCTCACAGAACTCGAAGAAGAAGGACTTATAGAAAGAGTGGTATTAGACGAAAAGCCCATTTGCATCGAATACAATATCACTGAAAAAGGAGCAGATATGCGCAATGTCTTTAAGTGCTTCTGTAATTTTGGGAAGAAATGGGGGAAGAAGAAGAAATAGAATTATTTGTCTTCACAGAGCGCTTAACACTCCACCCACAGCCCCCTGCCATTGCGTTGTGCCTCAATCTCGGCTGCTTTGTATTCTTTCATCCGTGGATGTTCGAACCATGGGTAATACCGTGCGTATCCGAGATTCAGCATCCATAAACCAATATCTCCGCCGGACAGATGCACATAGCGCAGGAGTCTGCCATATTTATCTCTATTGTCACCCGGCTGCGCAATCAGCTCGACATTTTTTCTCGCCAAGAGCCTTTTGAGGTAGAGCGATGCTTCTTTCCCATAACACTGGGCTTTTTTTCCGTACGCACTGACCTCTGGAGTATCGATACCGATGAGTCGTACTGTTTGCATAGTCCGATCTTTCTCGCGCACTTCTATGGTGTCTCCATCGATCACCTTGGTGACCTGAACCCCTTGCGCACTCCTACGAGTGCGAATAATATCAAATCCTCTTTTGCGTTTTCGTCTGTCTGCATTTACGGTTTTGTTGCCAGCAGCGTCTCTCGTATATGTGGTTTTACCTCCACAGCGAAAGCCAAACCGACCTTCGACTCGCTCTTGTACTCTTGCAAGCATAACCTGATTATCCGAAAATCGACGCAAGACACGATTGCACACGGCTCCACGCAATCGGGTGTAACTTTTCAGTTGCCTGCTACCCATGAGGTTTGGATGAAAGTGATACTGCCCATCACGGTATCCCTGATTTTCACAATCAGTAAAGCAGCGATGCCCTCCTCTACTATCAATACCACCCGAGTGCGCAAACGCAAACGTGGGTACTACCAACAGAGCAATGATCCATATGCTTCGAGCCATGTAGGTCAGTATACCACTTATGCTATGCCTTTCACCATCAATACGATCCAGAGCACCTTGCAGACAATCTTGAGCACTTGATCAACCTTAAAACTATAACGACCTTGCATCTTTCCGTAGTCGATAAGCCAATGAGCTACCGTCTCTGCAATGGCAAGAATAAACGACCCTGTAAAAAACCCGACTAACCCACCATGAATGACGGAGTGTGCTGTGAGGTAGATATACCACGAGTCTGGGTTGTTCTTCTTGTTCTTATTATGAATGATCCGATCGCTCTGCAAGCCAAAATCGCCAAGCGCGTGTCCAAAGAGAAGAAGAAAGAAAATGTCCATCCACGGTAGTGTATCATTACTACGACCAAGATCTCAATGGACACACGAAAAAGAAATGCGCTTATCGGCTTAAACACAGCGGTGCTGGTGATGAGTATTGCCGGTCTGTTTGCCAAAATCATCCCGTGGCCCTCTGTCATGATTATCCTTGGCCGTGCAGCATTTACTGCCCCTTTTATTGGCGCGTATATTCTGTGTACGAGAAAATCCCTGCGACTGCACAGCAAAAAACATGCAGCGATTCTCTTTGGTCTCGGGGCGATGATGGTGGTGCACTGGGCAACGTACTTTCAGGCAATTAAGGTCTCTACAGTTGCGGTTGGTATTCTCGCTGTATACACCGCCCCCATTATCATTACGTTCTTGGAACCGATCTTTGATAAGAAAAAGATATGTAAGAGAGATATTCTCGTAGCATTGGTCGCGTTTAGTGGCATTGTGCTGATGGTGGATACGTTTTCCCTCAGCAGTGGCACACTGCAAGGAGTACTGTTTGGTGTTACCTCTGCGTTCTTAGTCAGTTTGCGTAACATTTGGAGTAAGTGCTTGGTGCATACGTACTCAGCCCCGCTCGTGATGTTTTGGCAGATGGTATTCGGTGCTCTGTTTTTCAGTCCGCTCCTCTTTTTCTACACAGTAGAAGTGACCACGATAGATATACAAAATCTTCTGATTCTTGCGGTGTTTGCCACAGCCTTCGCCCACACCATGATGCTGCGAAGCATTGCGTGTATGGGAGCGAGAGCTTCTGGGGTGATCATGATGATTCAACCACTGTATGCGATACTCCTCGCCATCCCTCTGCTTGGGGAAATCCCTACACTGCGCGTGGCCGCAGGAGGAGT
>CAJXJE010000074.1 GCA_913054215.1 uncultured Candidatus Peregrinibacteria bacterium
GCAAGTAAATACCATCTTCATCCTAACTCTTCGAGAGTCGCCATCTTAGACCGCGAGCATCAAGAGGCTTAACATGACTATTGCCGAGATGTTTATCCCCATAAGTGGGACTTGTTTTCGGTTAAATTTTGATCGTCTCATAGGTGGCATAGGTTACTAGTTTTTGGCTCCACATCAAGAAGATAGGGGTTGCCATTTCTATAAAGTTACGTGGAAATGAATGTATACAAAATTTAACAAAAAATAGGGGACTGGCATTTGCGTAAAAATTCCCTACCGTACACCCCCTTTGGCTTATTGTTCAGCTGTATACATATTTTTTCCGCTAAGAGGGTTGGATGACTCCCCTACCCTTTTGCGTCCACTGCATAAAGTCCCTAGAATCCTCGTGATATGACAAGACCACCTGCCGCATCTCTCACTGGTAAAGACGTGCACGACGTTCCAATGTCCTTGCAACGTATTGTAAGCGCTGCGAATCCGGGTGAACGGTTTTGGATTGGCCCCGATGACGCGTCGTCTCTGAGTGCCGATGAGGTGTCACAATATGAAATTGCACACACCATCATGCGCCACCTCGCAGTGATGGCACCTCTCACCCACAAGTCAGGCCACCCTGGTGGTCCCCTATCGGCCTTTACGGCATGTTACTGGATCAAGAAAATGCGTGATTGTGGCTTAGATCAGCCACTTCGTATGAGCCCTGGGCATCTTTCTGTGCTCGCGTACGGACTGATCTATTTGTTTGGGAGAGATGACGGAGACGAGCGACTCAACCACCCGCAAAGCATCATTGATACATTTCGGACTGCATCAGGACTGCCCGGTCACATAGAAGCAGGGCTTGGTGACATCCCTTTTGGTACAGGTCCTCTGGGTAAAGCTGTGAGCCACGGGCTCGGAACTGCATTCGGATTGAAGCACCAAAAGAAACCTGGTCTTGTCGATGTATTGCTCGCTGATGGTGATTGCCAAGAAGGCCAAGTGCAAGAAGCTTTCCGCCTTGCAGCACATTTACGTCTCGACAACTTGATCGTCCATGGGGACTGGAACGATATTCAGCTTTCCGCCATGCCAACAAACACTGTCGCTGCAGACTTTGCAAGCATCGCAGCAGCTTCCGGATGGAATGTGATAGAGGTACAAAACGGTAATGACCCATCCCAGGTAAAGGCAGCACTTGAAAAAGTAAACACGCTTATTGGTAAGGCTAAACCGATCTTCATCTGCTACTACACCACGATGGGTTACGGCATAGACTTGATGGAGGAAGGATCGAACACTGGAGCCAAGAACTTCCACGGTAGTCCCCTCTCCGAAGATGAGGCAAAAGAAGCCCTCAAAAATCTAGAGCCCTTAGATCTAGCTATAGAGCAGTACCAGTCTTTTTATGAGGCAGAGAAAAAGCGCTATGCCGGTGCTACAGAAACGGACTTAGAACTGAGCATGAATCTCAAAGGATACAAGCGATCTGTGACTGTAGAAAAAGGTGCGGCCCGCAAAGATTTCGGCGCTATACATCTTCTGAATATGATGAAGGTTGATAGTCGTATTACCGTGCTCCACGGAGACCTTGCAGGCTCTGGAGGATTTAATGCAGTAGAAGCGGAATTTCCTGATCGGTGCATCAATGTAGGAGTCGCAGAAGCCAATATGTACATGATGGCTGCAGGAATGCGCCAAACGGGTCTACTCCCGGTCACCTACACCTTTGCCGCCTTTGGCACCAACGAGGCAAGGGCCAATGCCAGGCTTATTGACGTCAATTGTGGCCATACACGCTGTGGAATCATCAATGATTGTACTCATGCAGGGCTTTCTGTAGGGGAAGACGGCGAAACCCACCAGGAGCGCCATTATCTCAATATCCCCTTTGATCACACCGAAGTCTGGATGACCGCTGATAGCAACCAGGCTGCTGCCATGGCTGAGAAGGCTCTAGAGATCATTTGTGAAGGCCATAAGAGCGTCTATACGTTCTTCCCTCGTGATGGCCACGAACAGCTTAAATCGCCTGACGGAGCTATTATTTACGGTGAGGACTACGTATTTGATGGAAAGATTGATCTGATACGAGGAAAAGGCACTGTCGAAGACGATATTACGGTCATCGCTACAGGAATACCCGTACACTCAGCAGTAACTGCAGCGCTATCCTTAGGCAAAAATCAGACTACTAAGAACCTATCTGTACGTGTGTTAAATGTGTCATCTATCAGACCTATCGATTCTGCGGCTATTATCCAGTCAGCCCTAGAGACTGGACACTTGATTGTCGTCGAAGACCATAACTCCGAAGGAGGATTAGCCACCCAAGTGGCAGATATTATTGCCGACTTCTCACTCCCCTGTTCCCTACGTCGCCTCGGCGCCAATCATTATTTCCCATCAGCACCTGCAAAAGACTTGTACCTGATGGCAGGTATTGATAGTGAGTCGATTGCCGATGCCGTTCAGGATGAAGTACGATCCGAAGTGTGTGGTGGTGAAGATGCCTTCGTTTCCTCTATCTACGAGATGATCCACAATCTCCAGTATTCTCGGTTTGCAGAAACTGCGAAGAGCTTTGTCGATAAGCTGAGCAGCGAAAAGGGTTACCTAGATGGCCTGCGAGCATATTGGTCTGGCAGAGAATGTTCTAAAGAAGAAATGCCGAGCACTAAAGACCTGCTCGAAAGACTTGGGGATGCACTCTAGTAACAATTTATGAGTTTTTGACTGTGCCCCTGGACACAGAGGCTTTACAATACGCCGTGGAGAGATGGCAGAGTGGTCGAATGCAACGGTCTTGAAAACCGTCAGGCCCGCAAGGGTCTCGGGGGTTCGAATCCCCCTCTCTCCGCCATAGTTGCATTACACAACTGTTGTATAACATTACAACAGTTTTGACTGTAGCGCTACAGTATCTTATGTGTAGCACACTGTACATTCCAGCCCCCTAGAGTATTTGGCTGTGTAAAGCTCAGATATTGAATAAAAGGCGATTTTCTGCTATAATTAGATGATTCGCTCGTGTAGCGCTACAAAAAAAACAGACACATGACACCAGCCACACAATCCCTCCTGGCTCTCCTCGAACGTGCGCACTTAAGCCACGCAAAACCCGAAGTAATCGAACGGCTTCGATGGTTTGCGCATTTTGCAGAATTTGGATCGGTTTCTAAGACCTGCAACGAGTTTTCTATAGCACGGTCTACGTTCTATAGATGGTACCACCGTCTAGACCCTCATGATCTTTCTACGTTAGAGAATACATCAAAGAGTGCTCTTCACCAGGGCCCTCACGGGTGCCCGATGTGCAGTGTTTTCAATTGGATGAAGTCATGCAAAACACAATTTACCGGTAGGCCTACATTCTTTGTGGTACTTATTGCTGCAGTTATCAATATTTCAATCCTGCTGTTTATAGCCCTTCCTCAGGTAGCAGCAGCTGCGAGCAGCTGGGCACCGACAGTACTCGTAAATACAGAGGCATTTCATCAAATTGATGGAACGGATACCTCCTCTAATCTGGAACTTCGTTTCGGAGATACAGGAAGTGGATTGATTCTGAATATCTCAGAAAACCAATTTGAGTTTGATACAGATCTGGAGATTCAAGGAACAGCATCCGGTAATATTATTCATGCCCAAGATACCCTCACCTCTTCAGGAGCTCTTGTGTGGGAAGGAGCAGCATCTGGAGCTACCTTGTATCTGGGAGGAAAACTGGAAGGTGTAGGGCTAGTAGATTGTGATAACTCAACAGATGACAAACTCCTTTGGGATGCAACGACTGGAAGATTTAGCTGTGGGACAGACCAAAGTGGAGGTGGTGGAGGGAGTTCATTCTCTGGAACGGGTTCTCTCCAGGCATTCTTCGATAGTCGATATGTTCTAGAGCAAGGCGATACAATGAGCGGTGCACTGGTTATTACTCCACTAGCAGATACGACAAGTATGTTCCGCGTAAATGATGTCGATGGTGGAAATCCTGTCTTTAATGTCGACTCTACAAATGAGAGAGTGGGTATTGGAACTGCAACTCCAGAAACTAAGCTCGAAGTGGTGGGTACTGCCTCTGGTGATCATTTGCATGCACAGGAAATGCTGACCTCATCCGGGAGACTGGTTGTAGAATCTAAGCAGAAACTCGGCTCTGGAGCAGTCACTATTACCGCTGCCGAATTCCAAACTGGTGCGTATCTCTCTACATCTGGAGCATCGGTACTTGCACTAAATAACTACCACCGCTCTTCGAGTGGAACCAATGCGCATATCCTCTTTGGTTACCAAGATATCTTTGATACTTCTCTGTACAGAGAAGGACATTTTGGAAGCGGTGGTATAGCAATACGGATAGAAGCAGCACGTGCAAATGCAAATGCATTCCGAATAATCACGCAAAATGGCTCAGCAAATAACACGGTGTTTAAGGTTCGTGCAGATGGAGCAGTTACCGCAGATGGAAGTTTCACCGGTGGAGGTGCCGACCTTGCCGAGTGGTTCGCCACTGCAGACCCTGGCTTACAGCCAGGTGACATTACCTGTCTTGACCCAAAAAGAGCAAAGCATGTAAAACGATGCAATGGTAAACATCTAAGAGTGATAGGTATTTATTCTACAAAGCCGG
>CAJXJE010000075.1 GCA_913054215.1 uncultured Candidatus Peregrinibacteria bacterium
TATAATACACTTTCCACTTTCCACTTTCCTCTTATTTCACACTACCCATACAGTTTTTCTGGATCGTTCTCCAGTCGAAGGGGAAGCGGTGTGTTTCGAGTGCACGTACTAGTGCTCCAAACACTTGCCAAATACTATTATCCTTATAGAGAAAAGCATTCCCAGATTCTTGGACGGGGTTGTAGTCTTCGAGGGCAGAGGTTGTTGGTGCGATAGGGACGACTCCATAACTTAGTGCTTGAGGAAGCTCGGGCGTACCCGCTGGGTCGGAGAGGAAGAGTGCCATGTCTGCAGCTGCATACATTTTGCGAATGGCGACTTCATCATTGGCAATAATCGCTACGCGGTGTGGGTGCTCCTTTGCGAGTTTGGTAAAGAGGTCTCCGTAGTGACTAGGACCTTTTCCGAGGATGAGCAGTTGAATATCTTGGCTAAAAAGCCCTGGTAGAATCTCTTCGAGCAGCGTTCCTCCAAGTGGCTCACTCATGCCAGCAGGTAGGCAAACAATGGGCCTTTTTGTCTCTGCGGGCCATCCGAGCTCTTCTTGTAAACTTTGCTTGTTCTTTCCCTTCTTTTCGAGGGAAGCTGCGGTATAGCGCTGGGCAATTTTTTGGTCTGTAGCAGGAGTCATATGTATGTTGGTTTCCTCTAATTATAGCGGAAAAGTGGCCTTTTTTGAAGGGAGCTGAGCTTGTTTTCCCCATAAAGTAGTGTGCTATATATAGGTTGTATTTACACAGAAATTTGGGCATTCTGTTGGTACATGAAACACCTTGTTCTCGTCGATGGTCACCACCTTATGTATAGAGCTTATTGGGCCATTCCACGCACTCTAGCGACGCGTAGTGGAGAGCAGGCCAATACCTCATTTGGCATGGCCTCTATGCTGATGGCTATTCTGGCGAAAGAGGAGCCTGACTCTCTGGTGATCTGTTTTGATGAGGGCGATAAGACTTTTCGCCACGAAGAATATGAGGAATACAAAGATGGGAGATCAGAAACTCCAGATGATTTCTATGCCCAAATTCCACGGGTCATGGAGCTGATGAAAGCCTTTAGTTTTCCTGTGGTCAGTAATCCCCAGTATGAGGCAGATGACTTTCTTGCCAGCTACGCCACGGAAGCTGCTGAAGCGGGTATGCGAGTAACGGTGGTCACGGGTGATAAAGATGCGTACCAGCTTGCTTCCGATAACATTCGTATCGCAATTCCACACAAGGGCTACTCCCAAGCCGAGTACCTTGGGCCAGATGAAGTGTATGATCATCTGGGTGTTACTCCTTCCCAAGTTGCCGCTTTTAAAGGCTTGAGTGGAGACAGCTCGGATAACTTGAAAGGGGTAAATGGCATTGGCCCAAAGACTGCTTCCGGTCTTATCCAAGAATTTGGATCACTCAAAGAAATCTACAATCACTTGGAAGATATCCGACCTGCGGTTCGAGAGAAATTGGAGAATGATAAAGAGCAGGCATTTTTCTGTGAGCGCATGGCAGAGCTGGTGTGTGATCTGGATCTTCCTCTTTCGCTAGAAGACATCCAGCTTGAGGATATTGACCCCAATCCACTGTTGGATTTCTTTACAGAGCTGGAGTTCGCGTTGCTCTCGAAGAGGTTTTTACGGTTTCTAGAAAGCGAATACGGACAATCACATTTCCGTGCAGAAGCGGTAGATATGCCGACTGATGCTTCGGGTACGGGTGTAAAAAGTAAAACACAGTTGTCACTCTTCGAATAAAGCTGCATACAATTCGTACTCATAGCATTTTTTGCCCTATTTTCTTTAACATTTATCGATTGATTAGCCCTTCAGGTAGATAAAAAAACTGATTACATTTTTTGTTCAGAATACAAGCCTATGTTCATCTTTGGTATTCAATAGCCCCTTGCATTGCTTTCCAAAGCGAACGTAGAATTCGCGATGTGCTCGAGATGAGTGTCACGAGCAAGTTTCTTTCATTCCCCCTTACTATGTCCAAAGAGAGAGTACTCGCAAGTCTTGATATCGGTAGTTCAAAAATCCGAACCGTTGTTGCAGTTGCTGATGGTGATGAAGCCCAGAGCACTCCGAACATTATTGGTGTCGGCCTCTCTCCTTCGTTAGGCATGCGTAAAGGACACGTGATTGATGTTGAAGAGTTGATCCATAATATTATCTCTTCTTTGGAGGATGCGGAGCGGATGGCTGGTGTGCCAATCAATCATGTATTTGTTGGTATGTCTGGTTCTCATATCGAGGCGTTTGATAGTCGTGGTGTCATTGCTATTTCTGGTTCCGAGATTACATTGGATGATGTTGCTCGCGTACTGGACGCAGCTCAGGCAGTTTCCATCCCGGCCAATAGAAGGATCCTCCATATAGAACCCAAGGCCTACAGTGTTGACGAACAACGTGGCATTAAAAACCCCGTTGGCATGACCGGTATTCGCCTCGAGGTGGATGCACATATTGTGACGGGCCATATACAGCACGTGAAAAACATTGAGAAGTGTGTGGATCAAGCTGGAGTAGATATTGATGATTTGGTTCCTTCTACTATAGCTGCTGCCGAAGCTGTGCTGACCAAGCGTCAAAAAGAGTTGGGTGTCGCAGTCATCGATATTGGTGCTGGCTGTGTCAGCCTTGCTGTGTTCGAAGAGGGAACGATTTTGCATAGTGTATGCATTCCTCTTGGCGGAGAGAGCGTGACGAATGATATTGCTATTGGCCTTCGAACATCTGTTGATACAGCGGAAAAGATCAAAATTGAATTTGGATCTGTACTCCCAGAAGAAATCCCAGAGCGAGAAATGATCGACCTCTCTACCGTGTCTAAGGTGGATACCCAAACAGTTTCCAAGAGGTACATGGCAGAGATCATGCAAGCTCGATATTTCGAGATCTTCTCACTCGTGAATGAAGAGCTCAAAAAGATCGGCCGTGCAGGAATGCTTCCTGCTGGTGCACTCCTTACCGGAGCTGCGGTGAAAGCTCCTGGAGTACTTGATCTTTCTCGTGATATCTTAGGCCTTCCAGTTCAGATGGGATTCCCGACAGATATTGGTGGTGTTATCGAAAAAGTTGATGATCCAGCTTATGCAACGGCACTCGGAGCTTTGGTGTGGGGTATGCGTGAGGGCGATGGCGCACAACGCATTAGCGGTGTGCAAATGAAACGCGTCTTTACTCAAGCAGGTTCTTGGTTCAAGAGTTTGCTTCCTTAAACTTTACGGGCCGAAGACCCAGTAAATCTTCTTTATTTTTCATTTTTCATTCTCCATTTCTATCATGTCAGATACGCTACGTTCCCTCTTCTCGGGCAGTAAATCCGCCGGGTCGCAGCAAGGTGACGACGACGATGGCTCATCAAGCGCTGTCAGTTCTCGCGAAGTTCGCCCGGATGTTACTCCTGGTGCTGATATCCGTGTTCTCGGTTGCGGTGGTGGTGGCTCCAATGCTGTTAAGCGCATGATGGATGCCAAAATCCAAGGTATTGAGTTTATTGCCGTCAATACAGATGTGCAAGCGCTCTACCATAATCCAGCTCCTAAAAAACTCACGATTGGTCGTGGTGTGACACGAGGTCTTGGTTCTGGTTCCAATCCAGATATTGGAAAGAAGGCGGCAGAAGAGAGTATGGAAGAGATTAAAAAAGCAATTGAAGGAGCAGATATGCTCTTTATTACAGCAGGCCTTGGTGGTGGAACTGGTTCGGGGAGTGCTCCTGTTATTGCAGAGATGGCTCGCAGCATGGGAATCCTCACTGTCGGTGTTGTTACCAAGCCCTTTAATTTCGAAGGACTCAAGCGCAAGAAACAGGCGGATGACGCACTCGAGAACCTCAAAGGAAAAGTGGATACGCTCATCACGATTCCTAACGACAAGATTCTCTCGCTCATCGACAAAACTACACCTCTTACGGAGGCGTTCCAGGTAGTCGATGAAGTATTGCAACATGCCATTGAAGGTATCTCTAGTCTTATTACTGTGCATGGTCTTGTGAACGTGGACTTCGCGGACGTGAAATCTATTATGCAAGATGCTGGTACTGCTCTTATGGGTATCGGTTATGGAACAGGGGATAGCAGGGCTGCAGAAGCTGCACGTGCTGCAGTAGACAGTCCGCTACTCGAACTCAGTATTTCTGGTGCGAAGGGTATTCTCTTCAACATCACCGGTGGAAATGATCTTTCGATGTACGAGGTGGATGAAGCTGCACGTATAATTACGGAAGCTGCAGACAATGATGCGAATGTCATTTTTGGTGCAGTGATCGATGAAAATTCTACAGGTGAAGTGAAGTGTACTGTTATTGCTGCAGGATTCGATGAGCAGGAAGTGCCTATCTATCCAAGTATTGGCACTACATCTGGTGAAAGTATCACGAAAAAAACGTTTGGTGTTCCTTCTACAGAACCCGTCAGCACTCCAGAAGCAGCCCCTTCACTCATGGAAGCAAAATCTACCAAGCTTGATCTTGACGAAGACGAGCTCGAGGTACCCGCGTTCATGCGCAAACCTATTTCGAAGTAAACATACTATTGCAAGAAAGGGTGCTCCGGTGGGGAGCGCTCTTTTTTATGCACG
>CAJXJE010000076.1 GCA_913054215.1 uncultured Candidatus Peregrinibacteria bacterium
CAACTCCCAACGCCCAACGCCCAACGCCCTTTACGCGTGTCAGTGCAACGGAGAATGGTATGAGCAACCATATCCCCAATTGATTCGGCCCACTCATTGTCGATTGAATTCTTCGGATGGCAGTACCCCCTATCTGTTGGAACGCAGCCAGTGGAGCATCGGGTTGGTAGAGAGAATGCAGATCACTGTACCCCAGCCACGAGAAAAACTGCTGTGGAAGATAGATACTTAATATGCCGTAGACAGAAACAATTCCTGCAACACAGAGTATCACCTTGAAGATTCGATTCATGAAACTATCAGACCACGGTACTCGACGTAGCACGAAGAATGCAACGAGCGGCACAAAGTCATATTTGAATCCAATAAGATACAGTCGCCAATCTCCATGCGTATTTGCTGTAACGAGGATCGAGAGAGCGATCAGGCCAACAATCAGCCAGTCGAGAATATCCAACTTGAAGCGTGGCTTTTTGATCCACTCACAAAAAGCAACCAATAAAATCACTCCAAGAACCGCCTCCTTCCAAAAGGCAAGATACGTCAATGGAGCATTTCCAGGCCCCAAAATCATCTTTGTGCCCACTGTGACCAAAAAGGCATGGAGTGGAAGAAGTCCTAGTAAGAGGATCGTTAATGATTCTCGAATCTTCTGCATAGAAACATCCTACAAGTGCAGTTGCTTAGCTACAAACCAATTCTCTCTTCCTCTGCTCTGAATATATCTCCTTTGTTAAGTACCTCTTCAACGGCATCGATACATTTGCTGCTCACATTCTCTCCGTAGATCTTTGGAGCGTTTCGCATCTCTTCATTATCCCACGCATACTCAATAACACTCTTGATGAGACTAGCATCAATTGGAGGAGCAATAATATTCCCACCATTGATCGCAGACTCAGACCGATCGGATCCAAAGCGTAGTGTCACACATGGCACCCCAAGGACATTCATCTCCTCCTGCATACTTCCCGAATCTGTTGCACACACAGCAGCTTTACTCATAGCAAGCATGACATCTACGTACTCAGCCCACACAGGCGAGTACACAAAGTTGTCGTGATCTTTTGCCATCTGTTCTACTTCTTTCTTGAGTCCAAAGTTTTCCAAAGCGGATTCTGTTTTGAATAGTGAAATGAGAAGAACTTTGCGACCGTCATCTATCATCATCTTCATTGCATCGTAAATCGCACGGAACCGTTTTTCATTGCTGCAGTTTTCTCCACGGTGAATGCAGAACCGCACGAAGTTTCCATCCTCAAGTTCAGGATGACGTTCGAATACTGTGGATTGATCTGCTCTACTCATCGCCTCATGTGTTGCATCAGCTACAGAGTTTCCGACAACAAAGATACGGTCATCGCAGTAGCCTTCACCCAACATAAATTCACGATCCAGTTCTACAGGTGCAAGGTGAATACCGGTAGCAGCCTCCGCACAGCGCGTATTGAACTGCTCTGGAAATGGCTCTTGACTCCCACGTTCCCAGTTGTTTCTGTCCATCTGAAACGCTCTCCATGCTCTGCAATCGAATCCATCTTCGCCTAGATCAAATTCCCCATACTTTGGGGTGAGGGTTCGAATACCAGCCTCGACATGCACCGAAGAAAACCGATGACAGTATCCTGCATTGGCAGCTGCCATACAGGTAGTGGTGTCTCCGTGCACATAGGGTATGACAATCTTGCCACGCTCTTTGAGTTCACCGATAACGTGGCCGAGTCGACCGATGATCTGACTGACAACTTCGTGCGCAGCCCCTCGAACATTCAAGTTAAAGTCTGGTTCTACGCCGAATTCTTTCAGCATCCCTCCAGACAAATTCTCATCATAGTGCTGTCCGGTGTGTCCGAGAATCACGAGGTGTCCTCTGCGTTGCAACTCTTTATAGAGAGGGATCTGCTTAATGATATCTGGCTTCGTAGCAATCAAAATAAGATGCACATGCGATTGGTCACTTGCAGCAACTTCGTCATAAAAGCCATCAGATTTATACGTGATCTCGTCCAAAGCGAAGATAGCCTAGCCAATACCTCTCTTTTGCGCTATTAAATCACACGTTATCTCCTAAGGACATGTCTCCAAACAACTCCTGCAGCAGTGGTAACAGGCCAGAAAACACCTCTTGCCATTGTTCCAACAGCTCCAGGCTTCTTGGCACCGGGTTTTCCCCAAGCAAGATTATGCAGCATACCACCGCCATAGAGCCATAGAGCTCCCAGCCCCACAGTCGATGCTCCAGATAGAGCAGCCGCACCTCCGAGAGTCGCTGCTGTACCTGCTGTAGCTCCGGCATTTACTGCGCTATAAGCAGCTAATCCACCAAAACCAGCAGCTCCAACACCGGCTCCAAGAAGTCCTGCTTTGGTCACCTGCCGAACCTCTGTAGGAACATTAAGGCTAATATCACCGGTATATGCTGCATTGGCAGAAAGTGCTGCTGTAGACTGTAAAGCTACCTCTGGCTCCTGCGTCATTTGAGAAGCTACGTCTGGTTCCTCTGTCATTTGCGATGCTACGTCTGGTTCCTCTGTCATTTGAGAAGCGACATCCGGTCCTGTACGTAATTGCTCCTGTACTTCACGTTGTTTTGCAGCAAAGCCCAAGAGCTCATCATCAGAAACCTCTGCAAATGCTGAGGAGTTTTGAAGATCTTGTTGCGTAGACTGCAATACAGCATCGATCTGCTGCTCAGCCCCTACTTCTTCATCAGTACGCTGACTCTCAAAACCATTACGGTCCTGGTTTTCTCCAAATTCATCCATAGTGTGCATGTGCGTTATATGGATATTATACCATAATTGCTTAATTTGAGCAATTACTAGGAATATCCCCTATTCCTGCATTTCTTGAGGAATTTCCAACCCCAATATCTTCAAACACATCGGTGCAATGTCTTTGAGTCCAGATGCGGAATCGAGATCCTCCTGCATAATCGCATCAGATTTCACAAAGGTTTGTATCTGATTCGTAGTGTGACTTACACAAAGCGTATCTGTGCCTGGATAATACATTTCCTCAACATTTCCATGGTCTGCAGTAACAATCCAATCGTATCCCAGTTCTTCAAGTTTTGGCAAAAGTATACTCAATGATGCATCAACTGTCTCACAAGCAATAACTATTGCAGAAATCTCTCCACCATGACCACAAAGATCTGGATTAGGAAAATTGACTACCATCAGTGAGTATTCATCTTTTGATGCCTCTTCAATAACTTTTTCTGTCAGCTCCTTAGAACTCATCTCTGGAGTCTCACAAAAATTTGCCACATCAGGGGACTGTACCATAATTCTGCTCTCCCCTGGAAAAGGATCAATAGCCTGTGCATTAAAAAAGAATGTCACATGTGAAAATTTATCAGTCTCTGTCATACGAATCTGCTTAAGACCAGCATCCGATACAATCTGCCCGAGAGTATGTGGCGTGTCCTCAGCAGGAAATGCAACAGGTAAATGATCGGTATACGGCCCCATGCATACCACGTCTTTTATGCGAACTGGTCGAGGAAACTCTTTAAAATCCTCTGCCTCTAGCGCCGTAACAATTTGAATCATACGATCGATGCGAAAGTTAATACACACAACAGTGTCATTGGCTTTTATAGTTTCAAAAGCAGGGTTTTTGAGCGGAGGTACATACTGATCTGTCTCGATATTTTTTTCTTTTTTGGCATACCATGCCCTAAGCCCATCTCGAATATCACTAACCTCTTCTCCTGTCCCTTGTGTGTATAAGTCATAGGCAACCTTTGTACGATCCGCGTATCGACGATCTCGATCCATAGAATAGAATCGTCCAATAAGTGAAGCGACCGTTCCCAGCTGCTGTTCGTCTATCTCCTTTTGTAAGAGATCAAATTCTGTACAAAAGTACTGTTCTGGCATATCCCGTCCATCACCAGAAAGATGTAATATAACTTTCTCTACACCAACATCCTTTGCAAGCTTCAACATCGCATGCCAATGATCTGCATGACTATGAACACCACCTGTAGAATACAAACCAATGAAATGTAGTGTTGTACCGTTTGCTTTTGCACGCTCACAAGCATCTTTTAATACTGAATTGTTATAAAAATCACCAGATTGAATCTCCTTGTTAATCTTTTCAAGTGGCATCCAGACAGTACGACCAGACCCCATCGTCATATGCCCTGGTTCAGATGCCCCCTGTTGTCCTTCAGGAAGCCCCACTGCATTCCCTGCAGCATCCATAAGACAATTGGGTACCTCTTTCTCCATTTGTTCAATAAAGGGTAAATTTGCCTGGCTTCGTGCATTTCCAGGACCTGGCTCTGCAATCCCAAATCCATCAATAATGATGAGGCAAACTTTTTTCATATGCGTACAGTATCACCATCGACAACTCTTTGCTAAACTTCATACCTGATGGAAATCCACCGCTTATCTCGAGGCCGCTTTCTCCACACTGTTGGATGGGGCCTTTTAGCGAGTCTACTCTTCGTTGGCATAGCAGCAGGGCTCGGCCGAGCAACGATGAACCTAGGTGCAGCCCTTACGGACAAACCAGACATCGCGATCTACGTACTGCTCCCTGA
>CAJXJE010000077.1 GCA_913054215.1 uncultured Candidatus Peregrinibacteria bacterium
AGCCTGCTCAGTTTGAGTCAGGACTGACGGTGACTGTTCCACTCTTCATCAACGAAGGAGACACCGTGAAGATCAACACAGACTCTGGGGAGTACATGGAGCGGGTAACCTAGCACGTTACTCGTTACGCGTTACTAGTTAGCCAAGAGTTCTCTAAGGATTTTATTTACTATTGCTGGATTTGCTTGCCCTTTGGATTCTTTCATCACAAATCCAACGATAGCTCCAAGAGCCTTTTCATTTCCTGCCTTGAAGTCTTCGATAGCTTTTGGATTTGCATCTATTGCAGCTTGAACCATTGTTTCTATGGCACTGTCGTCGCTGATCTGTTGCATACCTTCTTCTTCGATGATCGTGGAAGCATTCTTTCCAGAGATGATCATTTTCTCTAGTACATCTTTTCCAGCGTTTGCAGAGATAGTTCCATCGTCGATCTTTCCGATAAGTTCGAGCATGTTCTCGCTGTCAGGCCCCTGCGATACATCCTTTTCGTGAGAGTTGAGGAATCCTAGAAGCTGCGTCAGTACGAGACTGGAAGATCTCTTGGCGTCTTTTGTCTTCTCAAATACTGCATCAAAGATCAATTGCAATGCAGACTGGTCTATTAGTAGCAATGCTTGTGCATCATCCAGTCCTATCTTGGTGTATTGCTCTTTCTTTTCTTGTGGGAGCATTGGGAGAGCTGCTGCGATAGCGTCGACTTCTTTCTGTGTGAACTCTAGCGGTGGAATGTCTGGCTCTGGCATGTAGCGATAGTCATCTGCAGTTTCTTTGTTGCGCAGCATCTTTGTCTTCTCTTGGTCGTCGAGCCATCCGACAGTGATGTCGTTTGGTAGTGGGCCACCGTCCTTGTCCCATGCTTTGCGCAGGCGTTTTTCCTCATACTGTAGCGCTTTTTCAAGCGCTTTAAATGAGTTCAAGTTCTTGATCTCGCTACGAGGGTTGAGCTTCTTCGTTCCTACTTCACGTAGAGATATAGAAGCATCGAACCGCATCATTCCCTTGAACATATCTGCTTCACTTGCATTCATAGCGATAAGCAGTCGACGTAGTTCCTGTGCAAATGCTACTGCTTCGTCTGAGCTGCGGAGGTCTGGTTCCGTGACGATCTCCATGAGCGGAGTACCTGCACGGTTGTAGTCACAGAGTGTTGTGGTTCCACGGTGTGTAAGTTTTCCTGCGTCGTTTTCCATGTGGAGTCTGGTGATGCCACAAGTTTTGTCCGCAATCTTTTGCCCACTTGCATCCATCATGCTGTAGTCGAGTACTCCTTTGCTTGCGATAGGGTAGTCGTACTGAGAGATCTGGAACCCCATAGGAAGGTCTGGGTAGAAGTAATGCTTCCTATCGAAGTGGTTCGAGAGATTTATGGTGCACTGCAAAGCCAGTGATGCCTTCATTGCCTTCGCTATTGCTTCACCATTTGGTGCAGGCAACGTGCCTGGGTGCCCCATACAGACAGGACATACAGTCGTGTTTGGCGCTTTGCCAAAGGCATCGTTGTCGCAGCTGCAGAACATCTTCGTCTTCGTACTCATCTGGGCGTGGACTTCTAGGCCGATGATAGTCTCTAGTTCTGGCACGTAGGTATTGTAAGGGAAAAACCAATATTCAAGCCACTTTTCTTGCTGTAAAGTGCGATATCACGATAATTGATACCTTATACACGAAGTATTACTGAAGAGATCTCCATTGGCTGAAATGCGTGATGCACAGGATTTTTTTTGATGCATCTGTTTCAAATGGAGAGATCGTTACAAGGGAATTAGACGATCTTCGTTTTGCTATATCTGAACTTACACCTTTTCAACGATTAGTCGTAGATGGTCGATTGGATGGATTTTCGAATAAGGAGATTGCTGACATGCACTTTGGATCAGATAATGGAAAGGTTGCAACACATATGAATGCGGCAATGAATAGGATGCGAGAAATAGTTGCTGTAGACATACCTGCTGTGTGCTCAGTGTAGTAGCATTTGTAATACTCTTTTCATACGCGTACAGTAAATAGCATGTCAGATGTGTTTACATCTTTGGAACCAGATGATCAAGATAGTCTTCGCAAGTTTTTAACAACTCGCAGTCTTACAGATAGAAGGATTGCGTATGTAGATCTTAGCCAGCGTACCAAACTTTTTGCATTATTAAGTGATGAACAGAGAACAGCTTGTCATTATAGATATGCTGAAAGTATGGTTGATGCTGATATAGCTCGAGCAATGAATATTGCTGTGGGTTCTATTATTGGTATTATTGTAGGTGGTCGACGCATACTCAGAGCGCTATTACCTATAGAAGGGGCTCAGACTGATGAGGGTGAAACTTCATCTGAAGCTGCATAGTATTTGTATGACTGATGTTACACATTTTGCTGAGTTTGATGGAGAAACAGGGGATGTAACATCTGGCGTGGTAATGCCAGCGGGTTGGGGCGTTGTTTCTGCTCCTGAAAAAGGGGAGATGACGATACAGGAGTTGAATGCTGTAGATAGTCAGGCTGCTAAAGCTATGATAATTTTCTACGGAAGAAATGTATCGAGAGAGGATGTATGCAATGTATTGAACCTCAAGTCTGTGGATGAGGTTGTTGTATTAATGAGCAAAGCAAAAGCTGCACTGTCTGAGGACGCGATGCGAGAATTGCAGCAAGCTAGAAGAGATCATGTAGCTGCATAGTCCACAATCAACACTCCATCGAGGTGGTCTATTTCGTGTAGAACAACGCGGGCATTCATCTCGGTGAGTTCACGCTCTTGTTCTTTTCCTTTCTTGTCGAGGTACTTGATGCGGATAGTTACTGGCCTTGGCACATTCACCCATGTCTTGGGAAGGCTAAGGCAGCCTTCTTCGTATTCCCACGTATCTTTACTCTTCCAGGTGACTTCTGCGTTGATCATTGGCGTCATCGTTCCTTCGATCATACAAAGGCATACACGTAAGGATTTCCCTATCTGTGGGGCTGCAAGACCTGCACCGTCTGCATCCTTTACGGTCTTTTGCATGTCTTTGATCAGCCGAACGATCTCCTTGGTGACTTTTGGGATCGGTGCTGTCTTCCTTCGTAAGACCGCTGAATCTTCCCCTTTGATGATTGAGAGTATTGCCATTGCCAATATAGTCTCAGGAAAATAGCGTATTGCAAAGCAAACTGCTGTCTTCCTAGGCCACCATCTGCCTTAGGCCAGCTTTCTGCTGGAGATCTCCAAGAGACTGGATACCATTTTCTTCGATCATCTTTAGAAATGCCTGTGCAGTGACGAGAACATCAGGGAGGGCTCTATGTCTGTCTTTGGGGAACTCTAAGCCAAGTCGTGCCGTTACAGCATCGAGGTTGTGGCGGAATTCATGTGGGTAGAGTGCGCGACTTAGGCGCATAGTGCAGAGACATGAGGGAAGCTCGGTGTATCCCCAGCAGGTTTCTTTCTCTACTTCGAGGAATCCCATATCGAATTGCGCATTGTGAGCGATGAGCACAGAGTCCTTTGCAAATTCTAAGAATTTCGGAAGGACTTGGTCAATAGTTGGCGCCTCTGCAACTGCTTCATCACTTATTTTATTTACTTGTTTTGCTTCCCAAGGGATAGGCCGTTCTGGGTTTACGAGTTCTACAAATGTCTTTGATTCTACTATCTTTCCTCCTTCTATTCTCATGCCTGCTATTTCTATGATTTTGTCTCCCTTATGCGGATCAAGACCTGTTGTCTCGACGTCAAAAACGGTGAAATTTGGGAAGTTACTCATCCGTGTGACTATACCTGAGAGTGACTTTGAATCTAGCACTTGGTGTTGACCTTGCAGCGTGGGATCTTCTTGCTTTTACTTTGTCTAGTTGCTGTAGGCCGACCTCACCCCCTGACCCCCTCTCCTCTGCGGAGTAGAGGGGGAACTAAAAACAAAACAAAAACATTTCCCTCTCCTTCGTAAAGGAGAGGGTTAGGGTGAGGTCGGCTGCTCAAGAACTGTTATAATGAATGACGATGGCTGAAAAATTATCTGTTGCAGAAGTAATTATTGATCTAAAGAAGATCTATCCAGATGCGGATTGCACACTGGATTGGACAACGCCTTTGGAATTACTTGTTGCTACAATTCTAGCTGCGCAATGTACAGACGCTCGTGTGAATAAAGTTGGTAAGACGTTATTTCAAAAATACAAAATACCACAAGATTACCTCGCTGTGTCACAAGAGGAGTTAGAGAAAGATATTCATTCCTGTGGAACGTATCGTATGAAGGCAAGGGCTATTCAAGAAACGTGTCATACGATTTTGCAGGATTTTGATGGTGAACTACCACAAACGATGGAGGGCATGCTCACATTGCGAGGAGTAGGGCGCAAGACAGCCGCGATTGTACTGGGAACTGTATTTGGCATCATCGAAGGCATCCCTATAGATACGCATAATATTCGACTTTTGCGGCGTTTAGGTCTGACTCAAAAGAAGGATCAGAAGCACATAGAGTTGGA
>CAJXJE010000078.1 GCA_913054215.1 uncultured Candidatus Peregrinibacteria bacterium
TACTACTAGAAATACCTCTATAGCAAGTCAAACTACCGCCTCCTCCTTTGTGGCCTCCGAGAACCATGTCCTGGTCGACGACTATTACTAGATCTGCCCTGTGGCCTGCGCTGTGGCCTTCCTCCCCCCTTCTTCATACCCTTTTCCATAGCAACATCTGGCAGTGATGCATGTTTCTTGCGCTGGATGGTTCCACGGATGAGTTTTTCTATGTCCCTGATGTGACCAGCCTGTGTTGGCGTTGCAAGAGAGATCGCTTTACCGGTACGACCTGCACGACCTGTGCGCCCAATACGATGAACGTAATCTGCTGCGTCGTCTGGAAGATCGTAATTCAGCACCAATCGAATGTCACTCACATCGATACCACGGGAGGCAATATCTGTTGCCACCAGTACACGTACTTTTCCTTTTTTGAATCCATCAAGGGCAGCTCTACGCTGAGCAAGGGATCTGTTGGCATGAATTTCTGCTGCGTGCACACGTTTGTCGTTGAGGATCCTCGTGATCTTTTTTGCCCCATGTTTTGTGCGAGAGAAGACTAATACTTTTCCTGGATGCTCTTGGAGGAGTGTGAAGAGAAGATTCTTTTTATCCTGCTGCCGTACAATGATCAACTCTTGTTCCACTTTTGCAGCAGCTGTTCCTTCTGGAGCAACCTCTATACGCAGTGGCATGTGCATTTCGTTTTTTGCGAGTGCGAAGATCTCCTGTGGCATGGTTGCAGAAAACAGTAGTGTCTGACGCTGCTTTGGAACTTGTGAGAGAATTTTATTGATCTGTGGCTTGAATCCCATATCCAGCATCCGGTCTGCTTCATCCAGTACTAGGATCTCTACTTCTTTCAGAGACACTGTGCGCTTGTCGAGGTGATCGTTTAAGCGACCTGGAGTGGCAATAAGGACACGAGGGTTCTGCTTGAGCATCTTGCGCTGCAAACCTATCGGAGCTCCTCCAACAAATACTGCCGTGCGAATACCAAGAGCAGAGGCAAATGGTTTCAGTGCTTCCTCTACTTGATACGCAAGTTCACGGGTAGGAAGTAGTATAAGTCCCCTCTTTTTACCCTCAGCCAAGCGCTGGAGCATTGGAAGTCCAAAGGCAAACGTCTTTCCCGTCCCGGTCTGCGCTATTCCAATAAGGTCTTTTCCTTCTATAGCCAGAGGAATTGCTTGGTGTTGAATAGGCGTCGGTGTATCGATGCCTCTTTGGTCTAGGATCTTAAGCAGAGCCGCATTCACGCCCATATCTTTAAAAGAAGAGGACGGAGCATTGTGGTCGTTTCCAGGTTTCATGCGGCCGCATTATACGCACTATTTACCAAATAGAGAGCAAATGGAGAGGATTATTACAAAGCGATTGACTGATAGACAGTAAAGTCATACCATCGCCTACTATGGCAGAAGGCACTCCTTCAGAAATTGTGACCGGCGCTGCAGCAACTGCGGAAGCATTAGCCAAAAGGGTCGCTGCCGTTGATAAAGCACTTAAATCTCCAGTACTTGAGCAGATAAAAAAAGATTTACTAACATTGCGAACAACACTAGCAAAAGTAGTAAAGCGAATTCCAGCTGAGCCTGTGGAATTGTCGTCTTCAGATGTGGAAAGAACAGTAGATGTGCCAGTGGTTACTGCATCAGATACTGATGACGAAAGAAAAGGATTTGAAGATTGCCCCCTGTCTAATGAGACCATTTCATGGTTAAGAGCTAGAAGTATAAAATCCGCAGCTAAACTTCTCTTAGAGAATTTTACGCCTGCTGGTGCCAAAGGGGCTGAGCCACCTGTCGATGTTTGGAACGATCTTGTACGGTTCCTTAAGGGAAGCGAAAACAAACTATGGAAGGATGAGGTTGAAAAGTAG
Organism: uncultured Candidatus Peregrinibacteria bacterium; assembly: GCA_913054215.1. Lineage (GTDB taxonomy): Bacteria > Patescibacteriota > Gracilibacteria > Peribacterales > Peribacteraceae > UBA2170. The sequence continues at coordinate 1,865 of CAJXJE010000078.1, forward strand.
TGATATTGTACGGAAGCGCCATGGCAGACTCCCTGAGAAGATGCTAATGTTTAGTAAGCATATGGTCCCACGAGAGACTCCTGAAAACACAGCGCTTCCTGAGAACTGCAGTCGCAGAGCAATGATGATCAGATCAGCAAGGTCAGTAGCTGCACTAGCATTTGCTGGAACCCTTAAGAATTCAGATGGAGGAAATGCATTTGCTACAAAAAGAGTTACAGGGCATCCAGATGATGCTAGAAATGCAGAAATTGCAACTTGGACTCAAGCTGATATGCAAAATCTCACCCTACGTGAATTTGGAAAATTGACTTCTACAAATTTTACTGCTCTTTTTGATCGAATGAAACAACTGGGAAATGCTGATCTGACGATTGCAGGTTTTACGCTTGAAGAGATTGGACAGCAATACACAAAAATATCTAATCAAGGAAACCCTGATGGACTCGATATAAGAATAGGAGAATTAGCTACCAAAAAATCCTCCAGGGAAGTTGCATCTTTGGAAACCAGTCAGATGGCGGCTTAGATTGATGGTGGGCCGGGAGGCTCTGAATTGATGTTCTGTACTTTCAGGGCTTCAATCCAACATGGCTAACCGCTTTACGAATCTCCTTCGAACAAATGGAATACGTAGTATCGTGTTCCACACTCGAATCACCAACTTAAAAATTCGCCCGTTCCATACAAATAGTACATTCGTCAGAATATCTGTAAAACGGTTTACCCCTCTCTTCAGCGCCTCTTTGCGGTAGTGTCGGTACACTTCCAACCGTGACGGATCGTCTTCATCAAGTGCGCGAATGAGGATGTTCCCGAGAACTTCGGTATCTTGAATGCCTGCATTCATCCCCTGTCCTCCAACGGGACTGTTGAGGTGTGCCGCGTCTCCTGCAAGAGCGACGCGACCTTGTACAAAATCAGAACTTATACGGTTATGTAGCCTAAACTCGCTGCTCCAGACATCTTCATAGCTCTTTCCTGGAAACAGCTGACTGGCTGCTTTGGTGATGCGCTTCGGTAGGAGCATTTCTCCTTTTTTTGCATGGGGTAAAATCATGCGCCAGAGATCGGTATCGATTTTTATGGCAAGGACCATCACACCTTTCGTAGATATCAACGGACCCGTACTCTCATCTTTCAGCTGTATGTCTGCAAGCGCGATCTCCATGCCATACGTTTCTCCCTCCAGATGAAACCCGAGGAGTTTGCGCACGGTACTGTGTGCCCCATCGCAACCGATAAGATACTTTGCAGTCGCATTCTTGAGGTCTTCTCCCTCACTCCACTGCACAGTGACCGAAGTTTCGTCTTGTGTGAAGCCCGTGAGTTCACAGGAGAACTTTAAGTCGGCACCCTCTGTTTGGCTAACAGCCTCTGCGAGAATCTTTTCTGTCTTTGACTGTGGAATAACCATGATACGCGGGTAGTCGGTCTTATCCCGAACTTCATCAAGCGAAATTTTGAGAATCACCTTCTGATTGTCGACGTCGTACATCCTCAGTGCATCCATAGTGATCGCCTGTTGCTCAAATCTCTCCATAACACCGAGGTTTGCCAAAATATCCTGTGTCCTACACCAGATGCCCGGTGCACGGGAATGTTCGTGCGTAGTCTGGTTTTTTTCTAATATCAAAACTTTTTTACCTTCCCGCGCTAAACGCAATCCTAAGCACAAACCCACAGGGCCAGCTCCTGCAATGATTACATCGTAGTCCATGCCGTATACTGTATCATGAAAAGATATGGTGGGCCGGGCTGGACTCGAACCAGCGAAGGCGGAGCCATCTGGTTTACAGCCAGACCCGTTTGACCACTTCGGTACCGACCCACGAACAGGATTTTAGCTGATTCTGGCTTTTACTCAAGTAGCAGAGCACATATCTGTTGTAAAAATTAACAACAACTTACGCTCCTTTTATTTTTTCCAAAGCTTCTCGCACAGCATCCTCCACCGGCTTCATAGTAATCCCTTCGGATTCTAGCTTCTTCACAGAAAGAACGCAGCTGCTACGTCCGGTACTCGCTACCTCTGCCAAGTCCTCTTCTTTTAGCAGTTCAAACGTATGACTAGGATCGACGATCTCTTGATAGAGTTCCATCATACGATAGGGCGTCATTACTCCAGGATTGACGATGTTATACGGACCCGTTTCCCTCTTTTCGATGAGCTTTCCGACTGCACTGAGCATATCAGGGATATAGGTCATCGAGTTTTCAGTATCGAGAAGTCGATCGTACTTTTTGATTTTATTGATGAGGTTTCGCTCACTATCTGTTCCATCAAACGGCATGCGGAGCCGGATGTTTAATACGGGGAAATCATCGAGGAGTTGATCGATAACTCCTTTGGTTCTGCTGTAAAAACTACCGAAGAAGTTTGGAGGATCGGTTTCGGAAAACGGTGTGGAGCTATCGCCCGAGTACACACACCCCGTTCCTATATGTACAAGATAGATATCGCGCTTGTCACATTCCTCGATAAGTACGAGAGGGCCAATAACATTGCTATGGATGGTCTCCACTTTGTGGTCTTCACACCAGTCCACATTCGGTCTTCCGGTCTTTCCTGCACAGTTGATGACCACTTCCGGTTTTTCGGTGT
>CAJXJE010000079.1 GCA_913054215.1 uncultured Candidatus Peregrinibacteria bacterium
CTTGTATTCCTCTCATACAGCCTTTGGGTTCAAGTAATACATTGGAAGTAAAGCTTGGAGCGCTAACCTTTATTGATTACTTCAACGAAGCTGCAGATCTTCTACTCACCGTATCTGTTGGTTTTGCGGTGCTATGGATTCTCATTGGAAGCTACATGGTTATGATGTCTGGTTCTGATGGTGGAATGCGAGGGAAAGGAAAAACGGTTATCACGTGGGCACTTATTGGTTTGATCATTGTGAACTTTGCAGGGTTCTTCCTGCGTACTATGAATAGCATCTTCTTTACGTAACATGGGAACTTTTTTGATACCAGCGGCTTATGCAATTGGAGGTCCTTGTGAATTCATAGATAATTGCGGAACTGGCGCGAATCCACTTCCACGGTTTGCCATGATTGCTGCTACAGCGCTACTGGAGATTGCGTCTGGTCTAGCTGTGCTATTTGTTGTCATTGGTGGTGTGCTTCTGGTAATGAATTTCGGAAATCAATCGCAGACAGCTAAGGGGAAAAAAGCGATTTTCTTCGCACTCATTGGGTGGGCGATAGCTCTGTCTTCTCAGGCTATTATTTCGTTCGCTGTTGCGAGAGCGGGGACTATCGATCCTAATGTTCCGCATCTCAGCATTATGCGCATAGCCGTTGCTTCTATGTTGACGGTCTTCAATGTTGTCTTTGCTCTGATGATGCTCTTCTATGCATTTAAACTTGTGTTTGCTCGTGGTCAACAGAGCGAACTCGATTCCGTAAAGACCGCACTGACGTGGACTGTCATAGGTGCCTTAGTCATCAATCTTTCGTTCGCATTAGTTCGTGCAACCTCTCAACTTGGATTTTAAGCATGATTTCTTTCCTCACCTCACTCGGCATTATAGAAAAAGCGTATGCATCCCCATACTTTGGCTATTACTGTAATGCGCTCGGGACGTACTGTGGAGATGGGCAGAGATTCATTATTCATATCGCCGTTCGTACGGCAAATGTTATTGTTATTCCTATTGTAGGTTCTATTGCCGTTGTGGCGATCTTGTGGGCCTCTATAAAGATGATTGGCTCCTTTGGTGATGATCAAGGAAAGGAGGAGGCGAAGAAGATCATTATCGGTGCTGTTGTAGGAATTGTTCTCGCTGTTACAGGAGTGGCTGTCGTCAACTGGGTATGTCAGGTGGTGGAGCTTGCGACAGGAGGATCGGGGCTGTGTGCTTAGATTTGGTAGTATTGTTGCCAATTGTTGAGTGTCTGCTGCTACACTGGCTGCATGTCTCGCCAGTACGTTACTACGGCTATCGATTATCCCAATGCAGCTCCTCATATGGGTCATGTGCTCGAAAAGGTGCTTGGTGATGTCGTAGCTCGCTGGTTTCGGCTACGAGGAGATACGGTACGTTTTCAGATTGGTACGGATGAGCACGGTACCAAGATAGCGCGTGCCGCAGAAGATGAGGGCATAAGTCCGAAGGAGCTTGTAGATCGCAATGTACCAATATTTAAAGATCTCTATGACCGTCTCAATATTAGTTACGATCATTTCATTCGTACGTCAGATCAGCAAGAGCACTGGCCGACGGTGCAGGAGCTTTGGAAGCGCCTAGAGAAGGCGGGGATGCTGGAGAAGCGTAGTTACACTGGCCTCTACTGTAGTGGCTGTGAGCGCTTTATGACGAAGCGAGATCTCGATGAAGAGGGAAACTGCCCTAATCACAAAAAACCTCCGGAGGAGGTAACAGAGGAGAACTACTTTTTCTTGATGAGTCGTGATACGGACAATCTCAAGAATCTTCTCACAAAGGAATGGGATGGCGAAAGCTATCGCATCATTCCCAAAAGTCGTGCACAAGAAACTCTCGCACTCGTCGATCAAGGTCTCGAAGATGTTTCCTTCTCTCGTCCAAAGAGTAGTTTAACGTGGGGTGTTCCCGTTCCAGGTGACAGCGATCAAACCATGTACGTGTGGTGTGATGCTCTGACGAATTATATCTCTGGCCTTGGGTACTTTACCGACCACGAAGACACTACGTTCTGGGATGATGCAAATGTCACTCATGTCATTGGTAAAGATATCGCACGATTCCACGCCCTTATTTGGCCCAGTATGTTGAAGCACTCTGATGTCAAAACTCCAGACCAACTTCTGATACACGGATTCCTTACCAGTGAAGGAGAGAAGATGAGCAAGTCTACAGGGAACGTTGTCGTACCAGATGACATATTGGAAAAGTTTGGTGGCAACCCAGACCCGCTTCGTTTTTATTTGAGTCACGAGATTCCCGTTGGTAATGATGGAGATTTCTCGTGGAAGAGATTTGAAGAGTTGTATGACGCGAAGTTGAGAAATGAAATAGGAAATCTTCTCAATCGAGTACTCGTTATGCTTGTAAAAGAAGGAGGCATACTTGGCGATATCGGTGATCCAAGTTTTATTACCGCAAAGTATGAAGATTATAGTGCTGATATGGATTCATTTCGTCTTTCAGATGGATTACAAATAGCGGTGCAAATTGCATCTGATTGCAATAAATACATTGATGATCGAAAGCCCTGGGCACTCGATGATGCGGAGAAACTAGGCGTCTTATCTACTTTGGCAGAGGCATTACGTCATTGTGCCTTGGCTTTACTCCCATTTACCCCAGATACAGCCCAAAGAATCAGTGTGCAGCTAGGAGTGCCCTATGCGGATCGGATGCTCGATAAGGAATTTGTTATCACAAAGGAAATGCGGCAATTTGGAGGGCAAAAGGACTGGAAAAAAGTGGGGGAGCCGAGTATCTTATTTGCGCCTCTTTCGTAACGAAAACGGGAACGTCGAGAGACTACAGACCGAAAGCAGTGGCGAGGGGCGATTTATTTTCTTTCTTATTTCTATCATGTTTGATCCAATGTCCGATCTTGCAGGTGGTGGTATCGGTGACGATGACGATACAACAGTAGCGACAGATGATGCTGCTTCTACTCCTGCTCCAAAAAAGGCATCTGGCGGTGGAAAGTTCGCTGACGAACTCCACTCCGTTACTATTCACGCGCGTCAGCGCACGTTTTACATCGATCTCAAGGAGAGCTCTAACGGTAAGTTCTTTAAGGTTTCTGAAAAGTCTCGTGGTGGTCAGAAGACGACGATCATGTTCGACTCAGAGGACCTTGACCAGTTTATCAAGGCATTTGAGGAGATGAAGGAATACGTCTAGTCGATTGTAAAAAGCGGTGAGTGTGCCTCATCGCTTTTTTATATATCCAAAGTATCAACTGGTATCACGTATCCATTTACTTTCGGATTGCTAATCATCATAAACAACACGATCTTCGACGCTTCTGCTCTGGTAATAGGTTGCCCAGGGCGGAACGTTCTATCTTCGTATCCTTCGATAAATTCATAGGTTAGTGCTCTGTTTACATGAGGTTCGAACCAGTCTTCTTTGGTAACGTCCGAGAAACGCCCGGAGTAGTCGGTGTCATCAAATGGTGCGAGCTTGCTAGCGGTAAAGATAATTTTAAGTGCTTCTGCTCTGTTGATTTGGTCATCTGGCTTAAAAGTACCATCGTCGTATCCATCGATGATGCCGCGATCATATGCTGTGTAAATGATGCTACGCCTAAGCACAGTATCTTCATTTTCTCGAGGCCTCGGTTTTCTCCGTACATCGGAGAAACTAAACCCCTCTGTTCCATCACTTGTTTCGAGGGCGATACAACTACCAAGCAGTACTATCTTTAAGAGTTCATACCGGCTGATGTGTTGGTCTGGTCGAAAGATAGCTCCCTCATCTGTCCAATATCCTGAGATGATTCTCGGGCCCTGTTCACCGATTTTCGTTTCATGTAAGACCGTAACGTAGGGCTTACTCCAGTGGTCTTCGAGGTCATGTAACACTTCTGTGGGGCCTGCATAGTACAGGCAGGGGTTTTCGAGTGGGTCGCTTTCGAGCTCTACCTCTCTACCGTCTTCGATGCCATCTTGGTCGGTATCAGGATCGTTGACATCTGTTCCATATATAAATTCTTGTAAGTTGTTGAGACCATCTCCGTCAGCGTCTTCCTGCGCATCTGCACTCATATCACTCGCTAAGTTATGTTCGATCTCGTACGCATCGGGTAGTCCATCATTATCAGTATCTTTGCTATAGGCTTTCTCCAGAGGGAATGGGTCCTCTTTGTCATTGATGTTATCAGCGTCGGTATCAGGATTTTCGCGGTCTGTGCCAATGGCATCTTCCTCAATATTCGTAAGACCGTCGTTATCAAGGTCGAATGTCAAATCGTCACTTTTATCGAGGGGGTTTCTCCCTGCAGAAACTTCAGCGCCATCAGCCTCACCACCACCATCGGTGTCTGCATTGAATGGATCTGTTTCTTGACTGTCTACAATGCCATCTCCATTTTTATCTTCCTCTGTATTCAGCAATC
>CAJXJE010000080.1 GCA_913054215.1 uncultured Candidatus Peregrinibacteria bacterium
AGCTTTTACCCGGCTTAAAGATAACATCCTCCTTAATGTACCAATTATGGAGTGTAGTGAAGCGATCTGAGTGCAATGAGAGCGCTCCAAGCTCTATACCTTTTACCTGCTCGTGATACGCAAATGCATAGTACGGTGAATAGAGGAAAATGGCTGGGACATCCTTCTTTAAGGTCTCCTGTAGCTCAGACAATGCGTCCTGCCGCTCTTTGTCATCTCCAGTCTGACGAATAACTTCAAGCAGGCCATCAGCAGCAATTGAAGTGTATTGCGAAAGATTGTAGGCATCTATACGCAAATCAAACTTGCTATCTGTGAGTTTTTGCATCCCCGAGCTATGCCAGTACGGGTAGGCATCAAGATTGTCTAAGAGTGATTGCCCGAATAAGAAAAGATCGTACTCTCGAGACAATAGCTTCTCTTCGAAGTCTTTCTTTGTATCCGGAACAATAACGGCGACGTGGACACCTAGTGCCGCCCATTGCTTTGAGATGACTTCGGCAATCTCACGATACTGTGGAGGTGCAGGACTAGTAACCAATGTAAGAGACAATCGATCACCAACATCATTTACACGAATATCTTGCGGGTCTGTGGAGAGTCGAAGACGGATCATGCCTCTTTCTAAGTACAGATCTGCGATAGTAATTCGATCTTCTTCTTGCATGTCTTCAGAGTTTTCACGAGTAGAGATAAATAATTCTACAAGGTCCTGCTCTTTTGAAGCGCGCTTGTACATAGGTCCATTTGCAGTACGCCATACATAAAAAGAGTCGACAGGGTCTCCATTTTCATTAAACAGTCGCACGAGGTTATTACCAAGAATGAGTGCTCCTGTCCCACCATGAGTCGGAAGAGCTGCTATCCATGCACCCGTATTGGTAGGGTGAAGTTGTATAGGCAATCCGTTGAGTGATGACCCGATTGGGGCATCAGCAAGTGACCCTGTTACCGTAAGAATTGCGCCAGTATCTAAAAGAACTATGGGTGCAATCTGCAGTGTCCCATAGATATTGGCTTCACGCATTTCGAGTAACCTTTGTAAGCGAACTTTTTCCGGTAGATGCCAGTTTGATTCAAAGAATGCACCTTGAGCAGCCTCTGGATCATACGAGTAGCGCCAATCAGTATCATCGAGTTCCATCAGTGGAGTATCGACTATGAGAGATTCATTGATGCTTTCTACAATCTCTTTTTTATTGGTGCCAAGCTGTAGCCCAATACGAAGATTCGTGTCTTCCAGTATTGCATGGTCAAGATTAAAGAAGAGAGCTACATATTGGGGGAGTGAATACTCAACAGCTTTAAACCGTCGAGGGATCATGTATTGTCCATTGTCATTACGTGGAACATGACGAATGGCATCGAGATTTCGAATATCTGCAAGAAGCGTTGAGTAATCTGGAAAAATGCGGAAGATAATTTGCTCCAGCCTGTAGTCAGGTGCTATCGGACGAACAAATTTCTCTAAGGTAATTTCTGTTGAGAGCTCTGTTTGCACTAAACTTTTGAATTTATACGGACCTGCACCTATAGGGTTAAAGCCGTAGTCGAGTGCTTGCTCAAGCTTTGCTATAGGTACACCGTCAAAGCTTGCCTTCGGAACGATGCCTAGAGTTAAGTTACTAGCAAAGAAGCTGTAAGGTTCTTCGAGGCGAAATTGAATCGTTCGATCATCCATCTTTTGGATATCTACACCGAGGAAGTTTTGTTGCAAGATCGGATTAGGAAAATCAGATTCCTGAATAGTTTTGAATGTATAGAGCACATCTTCTGCAGTAACGGGATGCGGGTTCTCTTTAGTACTATCATGCCATGTGAGTCCTTTTTTAAGCTTTACTGTGTAGATGCGGCCTTCGTTACTTACCAGTAGTGTTGCAAGATCATCCTTAATGTTTTTACTTTCGGGGTCATACTTTAAAAGTCCTGGTGAAACGAGAGAGAGGATGTCCTTATTTACATCATTTTGAACGGTAAACCACGGAATGAGTGGCTGCATCTGTCCTACAGATCCCTCTATGTAGGTTCCACCCGCAGTGGGAACAGCGATGGTATTTTCGGTACGAAATTGACGTAATAAGAATAGAAGCATGAAAAAGAATACGAGACCAAAGACCACTAGAAGTGTTTTCTGGTTGAATGATGCCGAACTGCGAAAATCACCGTTATCCATTTAGGTCTGGGATAGTATAGCGGATCTTACTCTTTCTAGTAGACGTACCAACGGACAATCGTTAGTGCAAAGAATGCGACGCTCAAATATATCGTAGCCTTGAATATGAGCTTTTCAGCACCTCGTCTCTGAACGACATTGGCAGCTCCAGAGCCACCAAATACAGCACTAAGGCCCGACGAGCGCGTCTGTACAACAATACATATACAAAGCAGTACGGAAATGATGACGTGGATGGTTTCTAACATAATAAGAGTATACAGGAGGTAAATGGTGGGCGCAGAGGGAGTCGAACCCCCGACCTACTGGGTGTAAACCAGACGCTCTAGACCAACTGAGCTATGCGCCCAAAGCAGACGTATGATACTAAATTCTGGGTAAATTTCAATAAATATGATGAAAAGACGGCCCGCGCAAACGAACCGTCTTTCCCCACTTAGCATTCAATCGTGCGTCACTCGTCAATGTCAACACAGAGAGTGTCATTAATGACGGTTGGCTTGTCGGCCAGTTCACTGTTGTGATCGACATTGAGTACCAGGACTTGGTTTGTACCTTTGATCGGAACTTTTCTTACGCACGTAAACTTCGGTGCGGGGGTTCCATCAGTTTGATCCCAGTTATCGTCGATTCCATCGAACGAGTGAACAAGATCCGCGCATTGCACGTCTGCCTTGCCCCTACATTTGGGCTTGTTCTCGTGATAGACGAGATTCCACTAGTCCACATCGGGGGTAACCCTAGTGGCGATTAGAAAGTGATCGTTAGGGTTGTCGTCAGACGTTCTGAAGACAACAAAGTCTCCAGCATCGGGTTCTGTCTTGTGCGTAGGATGCTGCATGTCATGTCCTTTGTTCTAAGTGACTGATTGGCAGAGAGGGGAGCTAACCCCTCAAAATTGGAGAATCGGCTGTCTCTCTACGTAATCGTGTATTGAATGAGCAGAAGATGAATCTATGCTCAGAATGAGCATCTTTCAAGCATTTATGGCTTATTGTAAAGGTGAATGAGCTACTTGACAATAATTATCTAATTAATTATAATACCCTCCTTTTGGGTCTATTCTCTCCAAAATTATGAAAACTTGTTGTACAAACCGCCTAAAAGTTCTCGCATCAGTATCACTGATGGGAATGCTCGTTCTTACTCTCCACAGCACAGTTTCCGGACTTCCTGCAGAAATTGCCTCTGCAGTCTTTACTGAATGTGCTGACGGAATCGATAATGATCACGACGGTCGTACCGACTATCCACAAGATCCTCAGTGTTTGTCTCTTCACGACGATAGTGAGGGGCCTACAGGACGTGGGCTTTTTGTTGCAGTGAGTGATGCTAAAGACACGATTCACGGAGGAGGAAGTTTGACATACATCATCAGCCTACGGACAGAGCGTGAAGACCCTATGCTCGCAGATGTATTTTTCCAAATGCCACACCAAACAAACCTCATCGGAACTTCTGATGCAGGTGCTCGCAATGAAGAACTCATTCGTTGGAAAGACGTTTCTGTCTACCCAGGAAGAGTACGTAAGATTACGGTAACAGTAGAAGTAGACCCTGATGCACAAAATGGCCTTTTACTGATTGCACAAGTTGCTTCTGAGGGAGAAAAAGCTAGCGATACTACTCGCATTGAAATGGAAGATGACTCAGCCATTCGATCAACTCCTATGATGCTTTTCAGTAGTGTCACAGACGGAATGAAGTACGCGCAGCCAGGCGAAACACTAGAATACCACATAGCGGTAAGGAACCCCGTAAACCAAGAACGTACGTACGACCTTCGTTTACAGATTCCTAGTGATACTTCTATAGATTTTGTGACAGGAGATCACTCAAGTAACCGTCGAGCAATCACATGGAGCAAACAAGTAATCGGTCCGCGTGGTGCTCGTGAATACAAGGTTGTTGTTCGTATTAAAGAAGATGCGAAGGAATTCTTCACTATTCGTACTCCTGCATCTATCGGTGCAGCAGTTGCTACTGATACCACTACGGTTCACACCGGAATTCTTCCAAACGCTATCATTGCAACCACAACAGATGGTTTAGATGAAATCGTCCCTGGTGCTTTGGTCACCTACGATATTGGTCTTCAAAACCGTACAAATCAGATCGCTACAGAAGTAGACCTTGCAAATGCACTCCCAAGCTACTTAGAGTTTGTGGATGCATCAGAAGGTGGATACTGGACAGGAACAAATGTTCGATGGAAAAAC
>CAJXJE010000081.1 GCA_913054215.1 uncultured Candidatus Peregrinibacteria bacterium
TTCACAGCATGACATCACTCTTGGATATGCGTGCAACGCCTGTCAGTTCTTCTCCACAACATGTGGAGATGGCACTGTAGACCCCGGCGAAACCTGTGATCTTGGAAAGGCAAATAGCGCAGCACCTGGCTCTGCGTGTCGCCCCAACTGCCATATGGCACAGTGTGGAGATGGCATACTCGACCCCGAAGAGGAATGTGATGATGGAAATCGCTTGAATAACGATAGTTGTGACTGGCGTTGCAACGAAGAAAGCACAACGCTTGTACTTGGAACAGAAATTGATTTTGAAAAAGATACTCCTGACACACGTGTCTCTCCATATCAACTAGGTCCAAATTCTGCGTACTTCCCACAGTATCCAACGGGCCAGCAACTTCCGTATCAATTGCCTCTAGCCCAACTGCGGCCTCTTATACAGACACAGGGACCTGTAGGTGATACAGGACCTGCTGCAGTCGCTGTCATTGGGGCTGGAGCTGCTGCAGGATTTAGTTGGATACGGCGCAAAAAACGCTAGGATAGCTTCATGCAACTTCCCAAGATCCCCTTTGTCGTCCTGGATACCGAGACGACTGGGTTTGTCCCCAAAATCAACCGCGTTATAGAGTATGCACATATGGTGTTTCGCGATGGGGAGCAAGTGGATGAATACGATGAACTGATTTCTGTTCCTGTAGATATTCCAGATGTTGTGCAAATCATCACGCGCATTCGGCCAGATGACCTTAAGGGAAAACCGACGTTTGATGCGTTAAAGGGAGATATCGAAAAAGGCATTGGCGAAGACACGCTTATTGTTGGACAAAACATCATGTTTGATATTCGCATGCTTCGCGGAGAAGGAATGGATCTTTCGGATAGGCCATGGATAGATACATCGATGCTTGCGTCACTCGTCTTTCCTGAACTGGCGAGTTATTCACTCGGTTATGTAAGCAAAGTATTAGAGCTAAATCACGAGCCTGTGCACCGTGCACTTGGTGACGTGCGAGCTACGATGGAACTCCTGGGTAAATGTTGGGAGCGTCTCCTTGAACTTCCACAGGAAATGGTGATGGAGCTGAAAGCAACGATGCACAAAAGTAGCCCAGGCTACAGAGCACTGTTTGATGCACTCCCTACTGGAGATGCCAAGGCAAAGCCCAAGTGGATACAGATGCCCGAAGCAAAGAAGTTCCCCGGCATGACACGCACGATACCGCTCCATAAACCTACAGTGGGTATTGTGGATATCATCGAAGAATCTCTCGACCCTATGATGCTGCAAAGCATCGTTAATGCAGCCGTAAAAGACACTTCTACCGTGCATTGGATTGCGGTAAAAAATCTCACCACTATGGCAAAGCGTTTGCAGCTTAGTAAGGATGTCCGCGTATTGCAGCCACCATTTTTAATGTTGGACCAAGAGGCGGCAAACACACTCCGCGCGCAAGAAAGCTACAGTGCAGATGAGGCGACACTGGTTACAAAATTGGATTGGTATGCACCGACTGTTTTTGCTGATGCTCCGATCCATGGAGATGAACGCAGTGTGTGGAATGGAAAACTCACATGCACAGAAACCAGTAAGACGTACACCGACCAATTTACCGATCTGCCTTCGGTGATACTGCTCGACCACCGTCAGCTCCTTGCGTTTGTTGCAGACCCAGACCACGCAGCGCACGGGGCACTCAACAGTGATGCACATATCATTATTGATGATGCGTCTATGCTTGAAGACACAGCCAATAAGGCATACGGCCACTACTGTGGCTTAAACGACCTACGGGCAGCATCTGAAGGGCATGATGCACTGACAAAATTTACGGATCTTCTTCAGATATGGATAGAAAAAACACGCAACGAACAGGACCTGCGCTTCCTGGCACACAGTGACCTGACTGCTCCAGACGCCGGTGCACTGCGCGACTTAATCACGGACCTTTTAAGCGACACTGCACTGCTACCACAGACACACAAGCAACTCGAAGCTGCGATGCGCAGCCTAGAGGAAGAAGCACTCACGCGTATTACGTGGCTTGAAACACGTCAGGATGGAAGTCAGTTTTTACATAGTATTCCCGAGAGTGTTGCAGAGCTCATGAAAACCGATTTGTACGACAAATATCCTGTGACAATGCTGGTGCCTCCAAAGAATGCACTGCTTCTGCAGGAAGCCCTACACAGAGCCACAAAAACAGCTATCAATACTGAAGTGCAACGTGTGCAAGATGCCGTTGAGATCTTGTTCCCCGAAGAAATGAGAGGCTCTGCCGTCCTTAGTGATCCGCCTGATGGAAAGACGATCGTGCTCGCTGGAAGTCGACGCGTGATTGAAGGATATTTTGTAAAGTACACCGAAGATTTAGAAGCACGTGACATCACGTTAATCTGTCAGAATTTCTCTGGAGGAGTAAATCGCATGCAGGCAGAATTTTTAGCAGCCACGGAACCTGCCGTGTGGGTACTGACACCATGGACCTTTGAAGGTGTAGAACTTCCTCCGGGTACTGTAGATCATTTGATTATTGATGCGCTCCCATTTGATAACCCATCACAACCCGTATTTTCCAAACGTGCTGAGCACTTTGATAATCCGTTTATTGGCTACTCTATGCCACGCCTTCTGCAGAGACTCTTCCGATTGCTACGTACATTTCGACGTATTGCCAAGGGGGATGCTGATGTCACGGTTATTGATAACCGCATCAAAGAAAAGCGCTACGGTAAAGGTGTGCAGAAATTTATGGAGATGTGTTGTGAGTCACTCTCAGAAAATTCTACAGCGAAAACGTTGAACTCTGATTTTCCGGAAAACTGGCAGATGAATTTGTTCTAGTATTGATAGCTACGCCTGAGGTGGTACACACGTCACCCCTTGGTCTTCTCCCCAATCCAAACACCCAGGAAGCTTTTGGCACTGTGTAGCCTTTCCATTGGTGTACAAAATGAAGTGTTGCACCTCGTCATCACATTGTGGAGAACATGCGTGCGGCCCAAGCATCCCTCCGTGGTAGGGATAATCTACTTCAATCGCTGTGCCTTCGCATGGTTGATTTTCCTTTGGCTTAAACTCATCACCGCTCTTATCTGCAATAAAGGACTCGTACACAAGTACAGCAGCAATTGCCACAATGAGTATGACGACTGCCTTGCCAAATTGAGTACGAAGATCGAGTTGTTCCATCGGAAACAAAGCGTAGCACAGCCTTTCTCAATCTGCACCATTCTTTCTGAGCACGGCGAAGAGTGTTCGCCACAGAATCCACAGATCGAGAAAGAGTGACCACTCTTCAATGTACTTTAGATCGAGTCTGACTTCTTCTTTAAAGACAAGATCGCTGCGGCCTGACACCTGTGCAAGCCCTGTAATTCCTGGTTTTACGGCAAACACACGACGCTCATAGCTGGAGTACCTGTCCACTTCATCCGGCAAGTGGGGACGAGGGCCGACAAGTGACATGTGGCCGACGAGAACATTGAAGAGCTGCGGCAACTCATCGAGGGAGAACCTACGCAAGATGCGACCGAGAGAAGTAACACGAGGATCATTTTTTATTTTAAAGAGTGGACCGTCTGTGCGGTGACTCTTTTCTTTGAGGGATGCTTTCTTCTTGTCCGCATTGCGAATCATTGTTCGGAATTTAAGAACAGGAATTGCTTTTCTTTTTGGGTCACCAATGCGTTTGGAAATGTAAAAGATGGGGAAGCCCTGCAAGAGGATACATAGGATACATAGGATACACAGGATCGGAGACAAGACAATAATGAGTGTTGCACTTCCTAATAGATCGAACGTACGCTTGAAGACGCGTCCCCATCCATCCAAAGGTGTAGGACTAAACGACAGCATCGGCACTAGACCTAAACGATCTGTTCGCAATTGATGCGGATTTTCTGCAAGCACGGGTGGTAAAAATGCGTAGTGAATATGTTCACTGCGACAGTATTCGATGAGTGCATTGGTAGTGGAATTTTTTGGATCTGGGTCTGTCTGAAGTACCATGTCGATCTCTTCGTCTTTGCGTACAGACTTCAGTTCGCTGAGCGAGGTAATGTGTCCGAGATACTTGTACCGAATGTCTTGCACCAACGTACTCTTCGCCGCTTTGACGAGTGCCTGTCCTCCAATAGAAATGACACTGCGCACACCGATGCCACAGTGCAAGAACGCTCTTTGTAGTAGCAACACAGATACACGACCCACCATGCCAAACAGTGCGATAAGAAATGCAGAGTGCACCAGTAGCATGCGACTGTAAAAAAGTTGCTTCTTTACAAGGAAATACCAAGCAATGACTGCAACGAGCCACAGGAAGCTGGCGATGAAGAGTTTTCCTATCTCATTCCACGCACTACGCGTTGAGAGGAGTACATACATTCG
>CAJXJE010000082.1 GCA_913054215.1 uncultured Candidatus Peregrinibacteria bacterium
GGAATAGAGAAGAGTATTGAATAAATTATTTATACAAAAAAAGCGGCTTATTACAGCCGCCTTAGTAGTTCCATATATTCTTAGATCTCCCGCGCATCCACGACCTGTAATTTAAGCTTCTCGTAAATAATCTTTGCTGTCTCTGCACGATTGATCGCATCGTCCGGACGGAAGGTCCCTACTTCTACTCCTTCTACTGATGTATCTCCACTAACAATTCCATAGAGATATGCATAGGCAATGTCTGCTTCGAAGCGGTGTCCTTGGGTATCGACGAAACTGGAGTAGAGCGGAAGAACATCGTCACCAAATGTGTCGTGAATAATGGTGAGTACTTCTGCACGCTTTGCGTGACGGTTTAAGTCTGCAGGGAGTCTAGGGTCGAGGAGTCTCACACCAAGATTTTCTGCGCAAGCCACGTATAACCGTGCCCAGTGATCACTTGCCTGAGGGTGCAATGGTGTATTCGTGCAAGCCAATTCATTGACCTGTGCTGCCTTCATAGACATCTTCAGCACCTCTGCAATAGTGACGCGGTTCCCTGGACGATACTCACCAGTTGGTCGACCTCGAGCATCTTTGTATCCCGATACAATTCCCCACTCCGAGAGAGAGGCTACGTATGGGTTATACCAATCGTCTTCGGTAACATCGCGAAAGACCGGTCCAGTAATATCTTCTAGTTGTGCAATGACATCAGAGAAGTCTGCAGCGTTGGCCGCCTCCCATACTTGAAGCTCTTGTTGCAAGGCAACAATCTCATCAAAGAACTGTGCACCAGCTGTTGTAACGGCAAGTACAAAGAGTGTGAGTAGGATGCCGAGTTTACGTGTGAGCTTCATAATTTTTTTGTGAACGTTCTACTTAGTATACAGGATTTTGGGTTTTCTCTCCATTGGCCTCATCGCTCAATTCATTGTCTTGCACATCTTTATGTGTCTTAAAATTTTCAATGTTTTTCTCTGTAGCCAATTTCAGTGTGTAGGCAAATGTTGTTCCTTTACCGACTTTCGATGTTACTGTGATATCTCCTCCCTGCATTTGCATAAAGTTTTTGGCTATATAGAGACCTAAACCAGAACTATTCTCTGCATCTGTATTACTTTTTTTGATGCCACTCCTTGAAAAGAGTGTTTCCAGCATTTTTGGAGACATACCTTCTCCTGTATCGCTTACTTCGATAACACCCATACCCTCTTTTTCGTATAGCCTTACAGTAATTCCACCCTTCTTTGTGTATTTAATAGCATTCGAAATCGATGTACTCCGTGGTGTGTAATTGACCATTATGAGCTTTGTCTATGGCGTCTATACCCATGTAATCTTTGACGAGAATGTGTCCTACAGAAATCGTTGGATGCACAATCAGCGACCCATGTTGATCGAGCAAGTACATATGTCCACGAATGCTGAGTCGAACATTACTGAGCCACTTAGAAAGATGTGCTACGCGATACTCAAAAACAAGTACGCCAAGCAAGTGTCCTTTCGACTGAATACGTACAGCAATCGCCACAACAGGCTCATCAGGAAACTGTGGACGGATATAGAGTCCTGAAATATAGGGTCTTTTCTCCTTTTTTACATAACGAAACCAGCTGAGGTCTGAAAATACCTTTCCATAGGCATCTTTTGCGATAGGAAACTCGCTCCACAGCTCTCCTTTATCATCGACCACCAATGCTCTGTGCACCTGAGGATTGCTCACCATAATGGCTTTGAGCCGCGTGCGTAGTGCTACTTCATCATGACCCTCTACTGCTTTTATGGTCCCGGGGATAGAAGCTATAGCATGAGCAAGACGTACATTCTGCTTGATATCTTGCACAATAAGCTGCGCAAAATTCCGGATGCTGAGATGTTTTCCTCCTCTACAAGAGACCGCACACTGTACGAACTTATCTGAAATGAATACACACTAAGGAGGACAATTGGCAGAAATACTGCAAGAAAGGGCACACTCCATTTGATTCTGCTCTTACGCACCGCTCTCTAATAGAACGGTGTCTTTGAAATATTTCTGTAGTAGTACGCTGTGTATTGTTGAAAATAGGGATTTGAGCTATAATAATGAGAAGTTCCAAAAACCTATATGCACATCCCACAAACTTTGCGCACAACAGTGCTTGCCTCTACATTTGCACTCGTTGCTTCAGTACTTGTCACTCAAGTGATGATTCAAGGCATGGGAGTACAGATGGCGAGCTTACATGGTGGTAACAGCGGTGCAGGGTATTGTGGAAACTATGTTGTTGAAGCTTTCTTAGGAGAAGAGTGTGATGAAGGAGACCAGAATGGTGTTCCAGGAATGGATTGCTCTGATAGGTGTGAGATGACAGAGGACTTTGATGATTTGGATGATTTGGATATTGAAGGAGATACTACTGGTATAGGAGATATAGGAGCAGGAATTGGAGAAGACCCGCTCGATGATGACGCTACATCAGAACAAGTGACTCCTCTGCAGAGGAGTCAAGATCATAAAGATTGGATCGAAGAAATGCGCAGAAGGCGTCAAGAGATTCAAGATAGAATAGAAGCAAAGAGACGAAATGATCGAGAGAATGCAAATCGCGAAAGAGATGAACGTGAAACACGCCGTGATGAAGAGGAGCAACTAAGAAGCGACCTCCTGTGTTATGACAAAACAGGCGAGCTTACTGATGACCGAGAAAAATGTGACAAAGATCAAAGCCAATTCCTCCATTCGGAAAAACTAGATGATACTGTAGCAAAAGACTTCCTTCGCAAGAAGTTCCAAGGTGATAACGTAGCCGAGAAACACCGAGCACATCTGATCGCAACGATGCAAGATGCTAGAGTTCGACTTCAAGATCTACTGGCATCCAATAACCACCGAGATGATGTAACCGTATACTTCAACGAGTCTATCAATTGGCTAGATCGTGGTATCACCTATTTCTCAGAAGGTCCAAAGAGTAACCAAGAGATTCAGCAAATGGTTGCACCAGTGAAACAGTTACTGTCACAGGCAAAAGTACTAGTACAACAGGAGAAGAAGCTTCCGAGTGAACCTGTTGATATTAACCCTATCATCGCAAAGACTGAGAGACTCCTTCTGAAGTTCCGTGAATCATTCGTCGCTCTTGCTAACGGTGGTGTCGAACTGGACCAGGATGCCCTAACAGCATACGTCGATGCAGCTGGGCAGTTTGTTGAGATTCGCAGTGCATGTGCAGAAGATGAAATGCAGTGTGGTCAACTCAACAATGTTCTTGAAAAGCTAAAAGAAGTTCAAGGTCCTATTTTAGAAGCCTTTGGAAAGTATCCAGAGATCTATGAAGCAGTGCAGGCGAAGTTTGCTGAGTAGAGCCTAAAAACATTGATACTAAAAAAGCGACCGGGTGGTCGCTTTTTTTATAGGAATTAAAAAAGAGCTCAGGATCTTGGCGTCTGCCTACTCTCACACGGCGCATGCCGCACTACCATCGGCGCTGAAGGGCTTAACTGCTGTGTTCGGTATGGGAACAGGTGTACCCCCTTCGCGAGAAACACCAAGAGCCTGAGCTCTAGTTTTGATAGAAAGATTATATACTGATGGGCATATCTTGCCCGCGTAGTGTCACATGAACAGTACTCCAATTGTTACTATCAAAAAGATAATAACAGGAAAGAAAAATGTTCAATCGTCCATTCGTACTACTCAGCTGAACACGTTACCGTGCGTACACCTGTAGCCGATCTAGCCGGTCATCTTCCGGCGGACTTATGGAGAAACGCAATCTTAGGAGGGGCTTCCCACTTAGATGCTTTCAGCGGTTATCCCTGCCGAACATAGCTATCCTACTCTGCCGTTGACACGACAATAGGTACACCAGAGGTTCGTCCACTCCGGTCCTCTCGTACTAGGAGCAGCTTCCTTCACGTTTCTAGATGATGACGGAGGATAGAGGCCAAACTGTCTCACGACGTTCTGAACCCAGCTCGCGTACCGCTTTAATTGGCGAACAGCCAAACCCTTGGGACCTTCTTCAGCCCCAGGATGCGATGAGCCGACATCGAGGTGCCAAACCGCTCCGTCGCTGTGGGCGCTTGGGAGCGATCAGCCTGTTATCCCTAGAGTAACTTTTATCCGTTGAGCGACACCCCACCCACGTGGAAAGAATCATTATAAATGATTCAAGGTGCCGGATCACTATCACCGACTTTCGTCCCTGCTCGACTTGTAGGTCTCACAGTTAGGCCCACTTGTGCGATTACACGACAACACCGATTTCCATCCGGTGCTAGTGGACCATTGCGCGCCTCCGCTACATTTTAGGAGGCAACCGCCCCAGT
>CAJXJE010000083.1 GCA_913054215.1 uncultured Candidatus Peregrinibacteria bacterium
GCATACGTTGGAACCGCTTTACGAATACTACGATTTAGGCATGCTGAGTGATGAAGAAGTCCGCGATTGGATCCGCGAACTGGCTAAAGAACTAGGATACGACGAAGAAGACGATCTTGATATCGCAGCGTAACGCAGTCCCCTACCAAAGGAACCCCGGTGGTCGCGCAGTGATACGTGCACGTTCGATGCCCGCATGATGGTCAGCTCTAGCTGCCAGCACCTGATAGAGTGGCGCGTCTTTAGGATACAACCGCGATAAGAGTAGCAAACTCTTCACTTACCTTTTGGACTGCCTCATCTTGCTTGGTTCCTTTCGTCACATAGGAATCTAAACACCTACTGGTTCAAGAGGGTACTAGGTCAGTGATTATTAATGTACTACTTGGCTCATAAAAGCCAACTCCTTCTCTGTACGAGGGGCATATTCAGGGGTGAACTCATGGATGACATCAGTGTATCGTTTACCGAGATTGCCATGTTCTCTATGATAGAGGCGTAGGCGTTCAAGTATAACTGCCCATCGTCCACCATCAATATAGAATTCCGTTTGCTACAATACCCTTATGCGAAGCCTTCTTCTTTTCATCATTCCCCTCTTCCTTTCTGGATGCATGCCAAATGGAATACTCGATGAAGGCCTCTTACGAGGAGCATGGACATCTTTAGATGATCCAAAGTATTCGATGATATTTGAGGATGATGTAAGAAGTACCCTGTATGACAACATAGTACTCTCGAAAGGCGGATATACTGTTTCGGATGCGATACCTAAGACCGAGTACGTGAAAGAAGGCCCCTATCTTGTTGTAGAGGAAGAAGATACCTTCATCTACGCCATTCTTAAACTTTCAGAAGAAGAACTGACGTTGATGCATCTTCCACGTGGAAATATCCTTCGCTATAGAAGGTAAGTTATCATTAGTCTCACACCGCTTCTGCTATCATCATCCCATGGATAAAACACGCTGCGCATGGGGTACAGAAGAAATACGCATGACGCAGTATCACGATACTGTTTGGGGTGTACCACAGCACGATGACAGAACTCTGTTCGAGTTTTTGGTGCTCGAGGGCGCTCAAGCGGGCTTAAGTTGGTCGACCGTGCTGAAGAAGCAGACAAGCTACCAGAAAGCGTTTGATAATTTTGATCCAAAGAAGGTCGCTGCTTATAGCGATACAAAGATCAAAGAGCTTCTTGAAAACGAAGGGATCATTCGCAACAAACTGAAAATTAATAGTGCTATTCGTAATGCGAAAGTCTTCCTAGAAACCCAGAAAGAGTTTGGCAGCTTTGATGCATACATCTGGGGATTTGCAGAAAAAAAACCGATCAAGAATCATTTTAAAAATATGTCAGAACTACCAGCAACAACAGGTCTCTCTGACGTCATCTCTAAAGACCTCAAGAAGCGTGGGATGAACTTCGTGGGCTCCACCATCATCTATGCTTTCATGCAGGCTATAGGCATCGTCAACGACCACGAAAAGACCTGCTTCCGGTATAACGAGGTCTAACTTACTTCTTTACCCAATTCACAAAGCTACTGAGCTTCGGTGTGTACGGAAAATCTGTATCACCGTTGATCTCGATATTGGTGACAGTTTCGGTTATCACATCCAACGTAAAACTCACGGCACGATCCACTGTCGGTGTACTAAAGAGAATGTCTGTTACCAGTACGAGGTTATCTTTGTAATAGGCAATGCTTTTACTGACAGTAAAGAGTGCTCCTTCCCTTTCGAGTAGACTGTAGGCCCTCGCCTCCGCTTGCGCAGCAGTGAGTAAGACCGTAGGTTCTGGCTCCCCAACGGGGACCCCTTTGGGGTCTGGTTCTTTGTATAGAACGACTTCTATATCCTTTTTTGGCGGCAGTGGAGATAGATCTACTCGCGTGCGCTGCAGCAACGTGGCCTTGGCTTCTAGAGAGATATCTGTAGGGTTCTCGATACCCGCTATAAGACTGATCAGTGTCTCACTGAGGTGCTTAGCCCTCAGTGGATATCCACGCTCTTCCAGGCGATCTATGAGAGGCATGTGCGTCTGAATAATGTGATCGGTAAACGCATCTGGGTCCCCTACCTTACCGCGCATATCGCGCAGAGATACGGCAAAACGCTCGAAAACAAAATCAGCAAACAGTTCTGGACTAAGGGTGCTAAATGGTAAGAGAAATACACGAGTGAGATGTGACTCCGTAGACACATCAGGTTCAAAGGTAGCCCACGCAATATCACGATAGACAGGATGAAACGAGGCTGCCAGCCAGACTGCTTCTTCTGTAATCAGTTGCTGCAGCAAAAGCATTCTGAGTATGGTCTGATCTTCGTCCACTGCAGAAAGAAGTTCTGCTACTGTTACCTGTCCACGATCTGTCGCAAGTGCTTCTGTGACCACAGGAACATTCAAAAGCTCTTCGAAACGATCTGCATCACTTCCTTCTACCGCATATCGTACAACGCCTAACGTATGTTCATATCGATCGGAAACGACATGACTCTCTGAGACTTGTAACAGAAGTTGCTCCTGCGGAACAATATCGAGTGGAAGCAACTGCTTCGCGGCTGGCAGAATGCTTTCTGGCATTCGCACGAGCGAGAGGTCCCCTAACTTTCTCTCTATAAAACTTAGAGGAAGAGGGCTGGGCAGACGAGAAGTGATCCATGGTTCAAACCCATCGTTGAGTGTGGCTATGTCTTCTGGAATTTCCCACTGCATACCGGTTGGTACAACCATGCGTTGATCCCCAGACATGACAACTGCAGGAGAGGTAAGAGCCGCTATGATCACACTCTTGGTTCCACGTGTCAGGTGGACAGATCCATTCATTGCCGTAACGTTTACTCCACCAATATCGATAGAAATAACGCCGTTGGAAGCGAGTAGAACAGACCCTTTGGTTACGACAAAAGGATCTCCCTCTTCGAGTTTTCCACCGGCATATACAACACCTCGTACTCCGGAATCGAAGGTAAACCGCTCTTCCTCTGTGCTCCCAAAAATCTGAGAGACAGAAATCATCACATTCGGAAGATTTACCTTGGTATCTACAAAGCTCAGTGCCAACACACCAATGAGCACGGGGAACACGACGAGATGCCTGTGACGGGATGTGTGTGGTTCCAAATTTGTATATGAATCACTCTATTATAGCAAAATTTGGCATTTTTCGCTACACTGCGTACCCATGAGGATCATTGGAATAGACCCTGGCCTGGCAATTGTAGGAATTGGGCTAATAGAAGCCAATTCTGCACATGATTTAGAGGTGCTCGACTATCTAACCATCGAAACCGATGCCAAGACGGATTTTCCGCAAAGGTTAAAGGAAATCGGACAAGATCTTGGGGATCTGCTTA
The DNA here is from genome assembly GCA_913054215.1 of uncultured Candidatus Peregrinibacteria bacterium. Classification (GTDB taxonomy): domain Bacteria; phylum Patescibacteriota; class Gracilibacteria; order Peribacterales; family Peribacteraceae; genus UBA2170. The sequence continues at coordinate 3,361 of CAJXJE010000083.1, forward strand.
AGGAATATCAGCCAGAACTAGCAGTGATCGAAAAGCTCTACTTCTCCGTGAATGAGAAGACTGCCCTCGATGTCGCCCAGGCCCGTGGAGTAATCGTTTCTACGATAGCTACTCACGGTGCACAGATCATCGAACCCACGCCATCAGAACTCAAAAGTTGTATCACCGGTGATGGTCGCGCGGATAAAAAACAGATGCAAAAGATGGTCAAGATGATCTTTAACCTTGCAGAGATTCCACGACCCGATGATGCAGCGGACGCCTTAGCTCTTGCTGCTTTTGGCGCCTTTCAGGGAAAGCGCGTCTCCCTCCTCGCTTAAGAGGAGTTCTTGCTCCTCTACTTCCCATACTTTCGCTCCATGGATCTCTTTTGGTAGATGCGTTGTCGTGATAATGACTTGATGCTCTTCGAGAGATATCAGAAGTGACGTCTGATGGTGATCATCAAGTTCGGAGAATACATCATCTAGAAGGATCACCGGCTTCTCCCCTCGTTGTAATTCGAGATACGACACCTCCAAAAAGAGTAGCGCGAGCACTGCAGTACGCTGTTGCCCCCGCGATGCGAAGGTGGCAATGTCTCGATCGTCAACGAGCACTTTCCAATCATCTCTGTGTGGACCAATCGTAGTAGAGTGCAGGATGATATCTCTCTCCTGAAAATGAGAGAGGAGATCCATCATCTCAGACTTTGCGGTACCAAAATCACGCGCCTCTCCTTTGCGTTCGTAAATGATCTGCGCGTCATCCCACTCTTCCCCAAGGGCATTGAGCTCCTGAGAGAAGGTACACTGCAACATCTCACAGAGTTCGAG
>CAJXJE010000084.1 GCA_913054215.1 uncultured Candidatus Peregrinibacteria bacterium
CCTGGCATGATGATTCAGACTGGTGATGGTGAGGTAACGTTTATTCTCAATGACGATGGTGCAGCGCGACTTGCTCCATATACAACAGTAACGATCAATGATGTTTCTGACAGACTAGAGATCGCGTCGGAAATACTTCCAAGCATCACACTACATGATGGTAAATTGTGGATGTATGGGATTACCCCAAAGCCAACCCGTCAACTTGCGGTGAAGACGCGTAATGGTTTGATCGCCATCAACGAAGGAAGTGTGTCGATTGCTGTTGGCGATGAGGTTGAAGTGGAAGTGTTTGACCGAAGCGCCACTATTTATCGTAATGGAGAGCTAACATTTTTGACATCTGGGGAACGCATGCAACTTTCGAATGACAAAGTTCTTCTTGTAAAGAAAATTCCAGCCAAATGGTATCAGTACACTTGGGCAGACCAGAACCTCAAGCGCGATGCTGTACATCGTCACGATATTGCACAGATGCAGCACGAGCGTCGTATTGCACAGGCAGGTATTCTGCCAAACACTCCCATGTACAGAGTCAAACGTTTCGCGGAGCTGCTGGATTTATGGATGACGTTTGACCGAGAAGAGAATTTAAAAAAACAGTTGCAGGTAGCAGAGACTCGACTGAATGAAGCGGCTGCACTTATCTACAATGGAGATAAAGCAGATGTTGTCTTGGAGGAATATCGCAACACATTGCAGGCTATTGCTGGAGGTGAACACAATGGAAGTCTTGCAGAGTTCTTAGTGCAACGTGCACTTGTAGAATCTGCAGCACAGATGTCGGCAGCACTTCCGGGTGATGAGGCCTACGTGATTAAAAAGACGGTACTCGAGACGAGTGCAGAACTTGCTGAAGGACTTGCTCGCCAAGAGGATGCGCAGGGAACACTTCTTATCGATGGGCTTGCTGTGATGATGCGTTCAGCGAACGAAGGGCGTATTGATATGGTGCAATCTGTATGGGCTGACCTGCATCCATACCTGCTTACACTAGAAAACGAAGAGTTGGCGCTTGACCCTGCAATGTACAAGGAGGCAAAGATGCTGCTGACGTTCCTTGCTTCTTCTCTTCATGTTGCAAGTAACCGTGGTGCAAATGTAGATCCTGAACTTCTCGATGACATTGCTATGTATCTGCCTCCACCAAGAGATACGTCTGTAGTGGTACTTTCTGAAGAAGAAGTGATGCATATTGTTATGACTATTAAAGAAAAGATTTTCCTCTACAAAATGACACAGCCTCGCATCAATCAGTTCATCGCGGAGATCAGAGCGCTTAACGGTCATCCGGACCAAGGTCGTATCCTTCGTCGGTTGGCGTTTACTTTGCCGGAAGGACCAGAGAACTTTCCAGAGAGGGTCTATAAGAAGATTGTGAAGCTTCGATGGGAATATGCAGCTGGAGAAGTCATATAAAAAAGTGGAAAGTTGAAAGTGGAAAGTGGAAAATATAGTAGACTCAATTTGTCGATTAGACGTTTTCCTCTTTCCGTTTTCCCTTTCTATGTACTCCATAGCTGAATTGAAGAAAGGCAGAGCTATCGTTGTTGATGGAGACCCGTATCTTATTACGTGGAATCAGTTTTCGAAGGCTGCACGCCAAGGTGGTGTGATGGCGACGAAGATGAAGAACCTTAAAACAGGTTCTGTAATTCAAAAGACATTCCAGGGCAACGAAAAGCTAGAGCCTGCCGATGTTGGCTATCGCAAGGTGCAGTATTTGTATGGTGATGGATCCACATTCACTTTTATGGATTTACAAAGCTACGATCAGTTTGAACTCACTGCTGATATGCTTGGTGATGCGGTGAAGTATCTTTCCGAAGGACAGGAGCTTGATGCGATGGTTTTTGCCGAGCAACCAATTGGTATCAAACTACCACCAACTATTGATGTCAAAGTAGTTGAGACTATTCCTGGAGTAAAAGGGGATACGGCAACTGGTGGAACAAAGCCTGCAACACTAGAATCAGGAATCACCGTGAATGTGCCACTCTTTGTTACTGAAGGTGACATGGTGAAAGTAAATACAGAGAGCGGAGAGTATATGAGTCGGGTTGATTAAAAAAAGCAATGTTGAAAATTTGAAATGTTGAAAGAAGCTTAGATAGTCTCAAGAAAGCCTGCTTTCATATTTTTAACTTTTCAGTTTTTCAAATTTTTTCTAAGGATCTCATTAACTTTCTTTGGATCTGCCTGTCCCTTCGATTCTTTCATCACAAAGCCAACAATCGCACCAAGGGCTGCTTCTTTTCCAGCTTTAAAGTCTTCGATTGCTTTCGGGTTCGCTTCCATCGCCTTTGTGACAAGATCTTCGATGGCGGAGTCATCAGAAATTTGCTGCATACCTTCTTCTTCAATGATGGTTGATGCATTTTTTCCTGTATTGACCATTTTTTCTAATACATCTTTCCCAGCATTACCGGAGATCGTTCCATCATCAATCTTTCCTACAAGTTCAAGCATGGCATCTGCATCAGGGCCTTCGGCTACCTCTTTATCTGCAGCATTTAAAAATCCGAGTAGCTGTGTAAGTACCAAGCTGGAGGCTCGTTTTGCGTCAGTCTTTTCTCTTAGGGCATTGAACATGGTTTGTAGTTGTGACTGATCGATAAGTTGTAATGACTGTTTTTCATCCAGTCCAAGTTTCATGTATTCCTCTTTGAGTTCTCGTGGAAGCTTTGGAAGTGTCTTGGCTATAGCATCAATGTCCTTCTGCTTAAATTCGATCGGTGGAATATCTGGCTCGGGGAAGTACCGATAATCATCTGCGGTTTCTTTGTTGCGTAGCATCTTGGTTTTACCTTCATCATCTAACCACCCAACAGTGATATCACCGGGTAGTGGACCATCAGTTTCCCATCGCTTGCGTAGTCGTTTTTCTTCGTACTGCAGTGCACGTTCTAGGGACTTAAATGAGTTCAGGTTTTTGATCTCACTGCGAGGATTGAGTTTTTCCGTTCCCTTCTCTCGTAAAGAGATCGATGCATCAAAGCGCATCATCCCCTTAAACATATCGGCTTCCGATGCATCAACAGCGATCAATATTCTGCGAAGCTCCTGCGCAAAAGACACGGCGTCTTGCGCACTCCGTAAATCCGGTTCTGTCACAATTTCCATCAGAGGAGTTCCGGCTCTGTTGTAGTCACAGAGTGTTGTGCTTCCTTTGTGCGTGAGCTTTCCGGCATCGTTTTCCATATGAAGTCTGGTGATGCCACACACTTTGCTCTCGACAACATTTCCAGAAGGATCAAAGACATCGTAGGTGACTGTCCCCTTACTACTGAGCGGGAAGTCATACTGTGAGATTTGAAATCCCATTGGGAGATCTGGATAAAAGTAATGCTTCCGGTCGAAATGATTACTCATGTTGATGCTGCACTGAATGGCGAGTGATGCTTTGATTGCCTTTTCAATAGCAGTGGCATTGGGGGTGGGGAGTGTCCCGGGGTGACCCATGCAAATAGGACAGACTGTGGTGTTCGGTTTTTTGCCAAAAGCATCATTATCACATCCACAGAACATCTTGGTTTTGGTGCTCATTTGGGCGTGGACTTCTAGGCCGATGATGACTTCGAGCTCTGGCATTACATGTAGTCTATAATTAAAATTCCATTTAAGTGATCTATTTCATGTTGTACAACCCTAGCATCGAGGTCATGGAGATGTCTTTCTTGCTCTTTCCCTTGCTCGTCGAGATATCGGATGATCACTTCGACTGCCCTTGTCACATCTACATTGATTTCGGGGAGACTGAGACACCCCTCTTCTGTCGTACTGGTTTCTTCGCTTTTCCAGGTAACCTCGGGGTTGATCATTGGTGTCATCTTTCCATTAATGTTTGCAAGGCAGAGCCGAATAGACTTTCCTACTTGTGGAGCAGCAAGACCTAAGCCTTCTGCTTTTTTCACCGCTTTTTGCATATCTTTAATAAGCTTCTTTACCTCTTTTGTGACTTTCGGAATCTGTACAGCTTTTGCTCGAAGAATTTCTTTGTCTTGGCCGGTGGCAATACGCAGTAAGCTCACGGCCCTATCCTAAACTACTTTAGGCTACCAAACTCCTTTTTCCTGCAAGTTTCCGCAGCTGCTCTATTGTGGTGATATCGGCTTCCTCTATCATTTTCAGGAGAGCTTGGGCTGTCATGAGTACATCAGGAAGTGCTCTGTGGC